>NZ_JACARZ010000008.1:0-28620 GCF_013386315.1 Pseudomonas sp. P7779
AACCAATCTCAGCCATCACCAAAATAACGGATATTCACCCACCACCGGCCGTAATAAACCGCCGCGCCAAAAAACCATACAACAGATACCCAAACGCCAATACCAGCGTCGCACCAAACACCGCCTCCTCACCACACGCGTAAATCGCATACAGCGAATACCCCACGGCAATCAGCAACACCGTGGTATTGCGCGCATACACCACCGCCGCCACCCGCGCTTTGTGCATCATCACCAGCAGCCCGGTCAGCGCGGTGACGTAAGGAATCAAATTGGTCACCACCGCCAGGTTCACCAACTTGCCGAACTGCGCACTGGCTGTGGGCGAGATGGTCGACAAGGCAATCAAGCTCTGCAACGCCGCGCAGGCAATCAGCCCCAACACCGGCGCGTGGGCGCGGCTGACCCGGCTGAAGAAGCGCGGAAACAGGCGCTGGTCCGCCGACATCTTGGCCGTTTGCGCCAAGGTGAATTGCCAGCCCAGCAGCGAGCCGATGCACGCCACTACCGCCAGGGCCATGATGATATCGCCCACCAGCGGCGTGAAGATCTGCGCATACACCAGGGCAAACGGCGCGGAAGACTCGGCCAGTTCGGCGTTAGGCACGATGCCCTGGATCACGCTGGTGGACAGCACATACACCAGCGCCGCGCCGAGGGTGCCCAGCAGGCAGGCCAGCGGCACGGTGCGCTTGGGGTCTTCCACCGCGTCATAGCCCTGGGCCGCGGACTCCATGCCGAGGAAGGCCCAGAGGGTCAGCGGGATACTCGCGCCAATCGCATCCCACAGTTGCAGTTGGTTGGGGTTCCAGGCATCGCTGAACACCTCCGTCTTGAAATAGAACCAGCCGATCACGCTCAAGCCCGCCACGGGAATGATCACGCCCCATACGGTGATCACGCCGATCCGGCCAGTCAGGCGCGGGCCGCCGAAGTTGGCCACGGTGGTCAGCCAGATCAGCCCGAGGGTGCCTATAAACAACGGGATCGGCCCGCTGCCCAGCCACGGGATGAAGGACGACAGGTAGCCCACCGCCGAAATCGCAATTGCCACGTTGGCGATGATCAGCGACAGGAAATACAGGAACGAACACAGGAAGAACCCGGACTTGCCGTGGGCCTCTTCGGTGTAGGCCGACATGCCGCCGGTGCGGGTGCAGAAGAGGCCGCACTGGGCAAAACAGTACGCGATCGCCATCGAGCCCACGGCGGTGATCAGCCACGACAGCAGCGAAATCGCACCCAATTGCGCCATGCTGGCGGGCAGCATGATGATGCCCGAGCCCATCATGTTGATCGCCACCAGGGTGGTCAGGCCCATCAGGCTCATCTTTTTGCTTGGCTCGGCCATCGGCAACTCCTTGTCGTGGGGGCGTGCGATGGCAGGCTAGCACGTTGTGGTCAGCGTGCCTTCGGGCTCCGGTTTTCTCCGAGGATTCGCGCGGCATCGCGAGCCGGCGGCAGGCCGAACACCCGGGCGTAATCGCGGCTGAACTGAGTGGCGCTTTCATAGCCGACTTCGAAGGCGGCGCTGGTGACGTTCCTGGCGCCGCCCACCATCAGCGTGCGCGCCTGTAGCAGGCGCACGCGCTTCTGGTACTGCAACGGGCTCAGGTTGGTGACGGCCTTGAAGTGGCGGTGAAAGGCCGACACGCTCATTGCGGCTTTCTGTGCCAGGGCTTCGACCCGGATCGGTTCGGCGAAGTCTCGGCGGATCCACTGGATGGCCTGGCTCACCCGGGCCATGGCGGTGTCCGGCGCGGCGATTTCACGCAGCATCCAGCCGTGGGGGCCTTGCAATACGCGGTAGAGGATCTCGCGCTCGTATACCGGTGCGAGGGCTGTGATCGCCTCAGGGTTGCCCATCAGCCGCAGCATGCGCAGCCAGGCGTCCATCAGTTCGGGGGTGACGGCGGCCACGGAAAAACCCGCATCGTGGTCGTAGCGCCCGGCAGGTTTGGGCAAGTCGCTCAGCAGCGTCGCGAGTACCGTCGGGTCGAGGGTCAGGCTGACCGCCAGGTAGGGTTCGCCGGTCACCGCCGGGTGCACGGTGCCCACGGCGGGCAGTTCGATGGACATCACGAAAAAGGTCGCCGGGTCGTATCGCAGCGTGCGATCACCCACCGTCATGGATTTGCTGCCCTGCAGGATCAGGTTGATCATCGGGTCGTACACCGCGGCCAGCATGTGCTCGGGAATCGCGCCCTGGACCATGGCCACTCGCGGGATGCCGGTTTCAGTGCGACGGTTTTCAGCCTTGGCGGCCAGGGCGCGCAGTTCGATCAGTTGTGTGTTCATGCCGGGCATGCTGAGCGCCCAGGTGTGCCCTGTGCAAGCAAAAAGCAGAAACAGGCAGGTTTCGAGCAGGAACGGCTGCGTCGGCGCAGGCGCGCGAGCCTACTGTGGTGACTCATTTGAGCAAGCAGTGGAGCCACACATGGGCGTTATCCTCATTACCGGCGGCAGCCGTGGCATTGGTGCCAGCACCGCAGAGTTGTGTGCCCGGCAAGGCATGGGCGTGATCCTGACTTACAACAGCCATCCAGAGGCCGCACACGCCGTAGTGCAGAAGATTGAGGTTGCAGGCGGCAAGGCGGTCGCGCTGCCATTGGATGTGGCTGACGTCGGCGCCTTCGAGGGTTTTGCCGAGTCGGTAAAACGGGCGTTGTCGGCGACCTGGGGCGTAAGTGGCTTGAGTGGGCTGGTGAATAACGCCGGTTATGGACTGTTCAATCCCCTGGAATCGGTCACCGAGGCCCAGTTCGACGGCCTGCTGAATGTGCACCTCAAAGGGCCGTTTTTCCTGACTCAAACCCTGTTGCCGCTGCTGCAAGCCCACGCCTGCATCGTCAACCTCACCAGCGCGACAACTCGCGTCGCCACCGCTGGCGTAGCACCTTACGCAGCCTTCAAGGGCGCGCTGGATGTACTCACCCGTTACATGGCCAAGGAGTTTGGCGAGCGGCATATCCGTGCAAATGCCGTCTCTCCGGGAGCCATCCGTACCGAACTGGGCGGCGGGCTCAATGATGAGTTCGAAGCGCTGCTGGCTGCACAAACCGCCCTTGGTCGGGTTGGGGAGCCAGAGGACGTGGCGCGTGTGATCGCCATGTTGCTGTCTGACGAAGGCCGCTGGATCAATGCCCAGACGATCGAGGTCGCTGGCGGTTACCTCATCTGAAAAGCGAGGCTGAACTATGCTGGATCATCTGTTTTTGTCGGTCAGCGACATACAACGCTCGATTGATTTCTACCGTGCTGCACTGACACCGCTGGGCATCACCACGCGCCACGACTACGACGGCAAGGACGGCCCGCCGGGCCACCCGGACCTCAAGGGGTTCGGCGCGAACGGGCGGATCTTCTTCTGGTTGCGCGAGGGCGCGGTCGAGGGCAGGGCGGTGCATGTGGGGTTCGTCGCCGGCAGCCGGGTCGAGGTCGATGCGGCTTACCTGGCGGCGATGAACGCGGGCGCCGTCGACAATGGCGTCCCTGGGGCACGATTGCACTATGACCCGAACTACTACGCGGCCAACGTGCTGGATCCCGACGGCTACAGCCTGGAATTTGTCTACAAGAACTGGCAGCACATCTAGCGGTAGCCGTCGATGATCAGCCCGCGGCCTGCGGCTGCATCCGCAACTCACCTTCCACATCCTTGACCAACCCACTGGCCAGGAACAGCGGCGCCACGCGCTTGTGCAGCTGCGGCTCGACAAATTCCTTCACCGTGTCCAGCGCCAGCGCGCCGCTCAACGGCAGCTCGGCCTTGGTGTAAGACAACCAGGCTTTCTTCAGTATCAACAGCACGTCGCTGCCGGCGGTGGAGGCGAAGCGACGGTGGTTTTTTTTGCCGTCGAAATCGAAGGTGTGCTGAAACTCGTAGCCGGCCTCGCTGCCCTCGCTGGCGACGCAGCGGATGCAGGTGCAGGGGCCATCGCCGAAAGCGCTGCGCAGGTAGTTGTTGAAGTCCACCACGGGCTTGAGTGACAGGCGTTTGTCCACCTCGAACAGGTCCCCGGTCATTTTTTCGTCAGTGTTCAAGGTCCATTTCCTCGCAGCGGTTTTTTCAAGGGCGGCACGATACCAGCCGAAGGGCGTGGGCGGGTAGTTTTTGGTCGCCTCAGTGGGGACGTCCATTCGCCAATGCCCTTGTTACAGTTTCCTTAAATCATCGCCCAAGGAAACCGACATGAGCAGCAAACCCACGATCTACAACCACGGCGTTTCATGGGAAGAGGGCAACAGCGTCAGCCAGGGCTACCGCGTCAATGGCACGATCTATATTGCCGGGCAGTTTTCTCACAGCCTGGAAGGTGAGTTCGTTGACGGTGATGCCGCCGCCCAGACCCGCCAGACACTGGAGAACCTCGACCATGTGCTGGCCGGCTTCGGCGTTGGCCGCTCGAACATTGCCGCGGTGGATTTCTTCCTGGTGCATGCCAAGCGCGATTTTGAAGCGGTGGTCAATGTGTGGAAAGAATACATCGGTGAGCATCGCCCGGCCGCGACCCTGGTAGGCGTGAATTACCTGGCGTCCGATGCACAGATCGTCGAGATCAAGGTGATTGCCCACGCCGACTGATCAGCCCGCCAGCTCATCCACCATCAGGTCGATAAAGCGCCGTACCCGAGGCTCCAGGAAGCGTTTGCTCGGGTACATCGCCAGGATCTCCACGTCTCCGGCGTCCAGGTCGGGCAGCACCTGTACCAGGCGTCCGGCGGCCAGGTCCTCGGCAACCACGAAGTCCGGCAGCAAGGCGATGCCCAGCCCGGACACGGCAGCGTCGCGCAGTGCTTCGCCGCTGTCCAGGCGCAGGCGGCTGCGCCCGTACGCCTTGACCCAGGTGCCATCCGATTCGCGAAAGCGCCAGCTTTGCTTGCGCGTGCGGCTGCTGAAATACAGGCAGTCGTGGTGGGCGAGGGCGTCCATGTCGCGGGGTATGCCGCGCTCGGCGAGATAGTCCGGTGCGGCGCACAGCAGCGCCTGATAACGAGCGACCACCCGGGAAACCAGTTGGCGGTCGGTGTTGGCGCTGCCGATGCGGATGGCCAGGTCGAAGCCGTCCTCGACGATATCGGCGGTGCGGTCGCTGAAGCTGACTTCCACCTGCACCTCGGGCCAGGCGTGCAGGTATTTCTTCAACAACGGCAGCAACACCTTGCGCCCGAACGCATCGGGCAGCGTAAGCCGCAATAAACCGCGCGGTACCCCGGTGGGCTGGCCGATGCGGCTTTGGGCGTTGTCCACTGCGGCGAGGATCTCCAGACCCTGGTCATACAGCGCGCGGCCTTCGTCGGTGAGGCTCAAGGTGCGGGTGGTGCGGTTCAACAGGCGCACACCAAGGCTGTCCTCCAGGCGCGCCACGGCTTTGCCGGCCGCCGAGCGCGTCAGGCCCATCGCCTGGCCACCGGCGACGAAGCTGGCGCCATCGACCACCGCCATGAAGATCAGCATCTCGTTGAGGTTGGTGCGCAGCATGCAGAGTGGCTCCGGGGATGACATCAGGCACAGGCGCGCAATATAGCAGCGCCGGCGGGCAGTGTTTTTCGTATATCCATAGATCGCGATATTCTTTTTCGCACTGTACGTGGGCCGCTACGCTCGCAACCCTTCTCAACCTCGCGGCAGCGTTCTCATGATAATAAAACGACCCACCCTGACGCTCCTGGCAGCAGCCAGTGCGCTCCTCAGCCTTGGTGCACACGCCGAAGGCAAGATCAGCATCGCCCAGCAATTCGGCATAGGCTACTTGATCCTCGACGTGGTGCGTGACCAGAACCTGATCGAGAAACACGGCAAGGAACAGGGCCTGGACATCAAGGTGGAGTGGAACAGTATCTCCGGCGCCACCGCGATGAACGAGTCGCTGCTGGCCGGCGCGCTGGACGTGGTGTCGGCGGGTGTGCCGCCCATGCTCACGCTGTGGGACCGCACCAAGGGCAAGCAGAACGTCAAGGCCATCGCCTCGCTGGGCTCGATGCCCAACTACCTGCTGACCAATAACCCGGATGTGAAGACCCTCAAGGACTTCAGCGAAAAAGACCGCATCGCCGTACCGGCCGCGGGTGTGGGTTTTCAGTCGCGTACCTTGCAGATTGAAACCGCCAAGCAGTTCGGGAACGACAACTACAAGAAGTTCGACGATATCTCCATCAGCCTGGCGCATCCGGACGCCACTGCGGCGCTGATTGCTGGCGGTTCGGAGATCAACGCGCATTTTTCCAGCCCGCCGTTCCAGTACCAGGAGTTGTTGAATCCCAAGGTGCACAAGGTGCTGAGTTCCTACGACATTCTCGGCGGCCCGGCGACGTTCAATGTGCTGTACACCACCGAGAAATTCCACGACGAGAACCCCAAGACCTACAAGGCGTTCTATGACGCGTTGGCCGAGGCCGAGACAATCATCAAGGCCGACAAGCCGGCAGCCGCCCAGGCTTACATTCGTGTAGAGCAGTCGAAGCTACCGCTGGCGCTGGTGGAGAAGATTGTCCAGGACCCGGAAATCGACTTCACCATCGTGCCGCAGCGTACCTATATCTATGCCGAGAAATTGCAGGAGTTGGGCGTGTTGAAGAACAAGGCGGGGAGCTGGAAGGATTACTTCTTTGAAGAGGCGCACGGCGGGAACGGCAGCTGACTCCATTCTGAATTGAAACGCACACAAAAATGTGGGAGCGGGCTTGCTCGCGAATGCGGTGGGTCAGTCGATACATGTGCTGGCTGAACCACCGCATTCGCGAGCAAGCCCGCTCCCACATTGGATCTGCGGTGTTTTCAATTCCCCGCAAGGTTGTTCTTGATCCAGTCGTACAAGTGATTCCCCTCGCTCGATAACTCGCTGTTGGCCCGCCGGCACAGGTAGTACTGGCGGCCATCATCGACCTGTAGATCAAACAGCTTCACCAACTCCCCATTTGCCACATGCGGCGCAACCAGTGGCGCGCGCAGCAGTGAGCAGCCCAATCCGGTCAGCGTGGCCGTCAGCGCCAACTGACCATCCTCCAGCAGCAAACCATTCAACGCGGTCCCGTGATGCACGTCGGCGGCCTGGAACCATTGGCTCCAGGTGCCGCGCTCTTCGTCGTGCAACAGCGGTAATTCACTCAGCGCCTCAGGTGTGTCGATCGGCCCGTGTTGCTCCAGGAATGTGCGGCTGCAATACGGCGTCACCGCCCCGGAAATCAGCGGCTCGCTGTGGTACCCCGGCCAGTGCCCGGTGCCGAAGCGGATCGATAAATCGGCAGCGTCGCTGGGGTAGCTGCGGTGGTTGGCGTAGGTGACGTTGATGTCCAGCGCCGGGTGGTCCTTGAGGAACTGTGCCAGGCGCGGGATGAACAGGTTGATGCCGAACAGCGGGATCAAGCTGATGGTGACCTGGCGCGTAGCGCTTTTTTCCCGCACGTGTTCGGTGGCACTGCGCAGTACGGCGAAGGCCGAGCGGATGGCCCGGTAGTACTCGCGGCCTTCTTCGGTGAGCACCAGGTTGCGGCCCTGGCGCAAGGTCAGCGGTTGCTGCAGAAAGCTTTCCAGCAGGTGCAGTTGATGGCTGACGGCGGAGGGCGACACGTCCAGCTCGCGGGCAGCGGAATTCACTCCGCCATGGCGGGCAAACGCTTCGAAGGTGCGCACGGCACGCAACGGCGGGTCATTGGCTAACTGTTCTAAATTATTCATGTGTTGAATTAAATACTAAGTTAGATGGCAAATAAAGAGCCATAAATGCCGTATTTACGGCGGTTATAGCGCTTTATGCGTTTGGCATAACCATATGAATTTCTGATATTTGATAAAAACAGAATAGATGCTTAGTGTGCCGCCCTCGTCAGTAGTGAGGTCGATGGTTTCCATGGATGCGTTTATCCAGCAGCTGCTCAATGGTTTGATGGCGGGCAGTCTCTACGCGCTAGTGGCCTTGGGTTACACCATGGTCTACGGCATTTTGCGGATCATCAACTTTGCCCACGGCGATGTGTTGATGATTGGCGCTTTGGTGGGCCTCTCGGTGATTCGCCTGTTGCAGGTGACATGGCCGGCGATGCCGCCGGTGCTGGTGCTGCTGGCAGCCACTGTGATTGCCATGGCGTTCTGCGCGGTACTCGCGGTGCTGATTGAACGGGTCGCTTATCGGCGCCTGCGCAATGCGCCGCGCCTGGCGCCATTGATCAGCGGCATCGGGGTGTCGTTGTTGCTGCAAACCATCGCCATGTTGGTGTGGACGCGTAACCCGCAGATGTTCCCGCAACTGCTGCCGCTGGAACCGATTGAAGTGCTCGCGGGCGCTTCGGCGCATCCGGCGATCACCAACGCTACCGCCCTGACCACCATTGCCGTCGCACTGTCGGTAATGGTCGCGCTGCTGGTGCTGGTGGAACGCACACGCTTTGGTCGGGCCATGCGCGCCGTGGCCGAGAACCCGCAGGTGGCGAGCCTGATGGGCATCAACCCGAATCGCATCATCGTGCTGACCTTTGCCATTGGCGGCGCCCTGGCGGCATTGGCCGGAATCATGATGGCGAGCAACTACGGCAGCGCGCATTTCTACATGGGTTTCCTGCCGGGCATCAAGGCGTTCACCGCAGCCGTATTGGGCGGCATCGGCAACCTCAAGGGCGCGATGCTTGGCGGCCTGCTGCTGGGGTTGATCGAGGCCCTGGGTACCGGCTACCTGGGCGCTGCCACCCAGGGTGTGTTCGGCAGCAATTACCAGGATGTGTTTGCCTTTATCGTGTTGATCGCGGTGCTGGTGTTTCGTCCTTCGGGGCTGTTGGGCGAACGACTGGCGACCCGCGCATGAGTGTCCTGAATACCTCCCGCCAGCGCGCCAGCTTCGGCCTTGTATTGTTCGCCGTGGCGCTGGTGCTGGCGCCGTGGATTGTCGGGCATGCCGGTGGCAACACTTGGGTGCGCACCCTCGATTTCGCGTTGCTGTACATCATGTTGGCCCTGGGCCTGAACATCGTCGTGGGTTACGCCGGGCTGCTGGACATGGGTTTTATCGCGTTCTACGCAGTGGGCGCGTACCTCGCCGCGTTGCTGTCTTCGCCGCATCTGTTGCAGCAATTCCCGGCGCTGATGGCGTTGTTGCCGGCGGGCATGCACACCTCGATCTGGTTGATCCTGCCCTTGGCCGCGTTGCTGGCGGCGGGCTTTGGCGTGTTGTTGGGCGCGCCGACCTTGCGCCTGCGCGGCGATTACCTGGCCATCGTGACCCTGGGCTTTGGTGAAATCATCCGCATCCTGCTGCGCAATCTGGATCGCCCGGTGAACATCACCAACGGGCCCAAAGGTATTTCCCAGGTCGACCCGGTCAACCTGCTGGGGATCAACCTCGGGCGCACCCAGGAGCTGTTCGGCCTGCGCCTGCCTTCGGTCTATCTGTACTACTACCTGTTCGCCGCGCTGGTGGTGCTGATCCTGTTTGCCTGCATTCGCCTGGAGCGTTCACGCATCGGGCGGGCCTGGGTGGCGATTCGTGAAGATGAGGAAGCGGCCCAGGCCATGGGCGTCAACACCCTGCGCTTGAAGCTGTTGGCGTTCGCCATTGGTGCCGGGTTTGGCGGCGTCAGCGGGGCGTTGTTCGCCTCGTTCCAGGGCTTTGTCTCGCCGGAGTCCTTCACTCTCAATGAGTCCATCGCGGTGCTGGCGATGGTGGTGCTCGGCGGCATGGGCCATATCCCCGGGGTGATTCTCGGCTGCGTATTGCTGGCGGCGTTGCCCGAAGCCTTGCGCGCGAGCATGGGCCCGTTGCAGCAGGCGCTGTTCGGCCAGGTGCTGGTGGACCCGGAAATCATTCGTCAGTTGTTCTACGGGCTCGCGCTGATCCTGGCGATGCTCTATCGACCGGCAGGCCTGTGGCCAAAAGGAGTGGCGCGATGAATCAGCCGCTGTTGCAGATTGACCAGGTGAACAAGCGCTTCGGCGGCGTGGCGGCGCTCACCGACGTGAGCCTGAGCATCCAGCCTGGGGAGATCTATGGCTTGATCGGCCCCAATGGCGCCGGTAAAACCACCTTCTTCAACGTGATGACCGGCCTGTATACCCCGGATTCCGGGCGCTTCCAGCTCGACGGCGAGGACTACAAACCGGCCAGCGTGCACCAGGTGGCCCAGGCCGGCATCGCCCGGACCTTCCAGAATATCCGCCTGTTCAACACAATGAGCGCGTTGGAAAACGTCATGGTCGGCCGCCATGTGCGCACCCGCAATGGCGTGTGGGCCGCCTTGAGTCGCCATCGTCGAGCCCGGGAAGAAGAAGCGCAAACCCGCGCCCATGCCCATCGCCTGTTGGCGTATGTCGGGCTGGCGGGGTTCGCCAATTACCGCGCCGACAGCCTGTCCTACGGCCATCAACGCCGCCTGGAAATCGCCCGGGCCCTGGCCACTGAACCACGTTTGCTGGCCCTCGACGAGCCGGCCGCCGGGATGAACGCTGCCGAGAAAGTGCAACTGCGCGGCCTGCTGGAAAAGATCCGCGACGACGGCCACACGCTGCTGCTGATCGAGCATGACGTGAAGCTGGTGATGGGGGTGTGCGACCGCATCAGCGTGCTCGATTACGGCCAGGTGATCGCCGTGGGCGCGCCTGCCGAGGTGCGCCACGACCCGGCGGTGATCCAGGCCTATCTGGGAGCCAGCGCCCATGTCTGAACCTTTATTGAAAGTCGACGGCTTGCAGGTGCGCTACGGCGCCATCGAAGCGGTCAAGTCCCTGGATTTACACATCGGCGAAGGCGAGCGAGTGACGTTGATCGGCGCCAACGGTGCCGGCAAGACCTCCAGCCTCAAGGCCCTGACCGGATTGCTGCCGGCAGCGGCGGGGCAGATTCACTTCGCCGGGCGTTCGATCCTCGGCCAGGCGCCGGACCAATTGCTGCGCCAGGGCATTGCGATGGTACCGGAAGGGCGCGGGATCTTTGCGCGCATGAGCGTCCTGGAAAACCTCCAGGCCGGGGCCTTCCTGCGTCGTGACACCGAGCAGGTGAACCGCGAGATCCGCCAGTTGTTCGAGCACTTCCCGCGTCTGGAGGAGCGCCTGCAGCAGTCCGCCGGCCTGCTCTCCGGTGGCGAGCAACAGATGCTCGCGCTGGCCCGGGCGCTGCTCTCCAAGCCGCGCTTGCTGGTGCTGGACGAGCCGTCCATGGGCCTGGCGCCGATCATGGTGGAGAAGATCTTCCAGGTGATCGACGACGTGTGCCGCCAGGGCATGACCCTGCTGCTGGTAGAGCAGAACGCCCGGCTCGCGCTGCAGGTCACCGACCGTGCCTATGTGATGGACACCGGGCGCATCAACCTCACTGGCCCGTCCCATGAATTGCTCGACCACCCCGAGGTGCGCAGTGCCTACCTCGGTGAATGAATTAACCCTGACGCTACCGGACGCCCGGCGTGTTCCGACCAGCCCGTAAAGAAACAGGAACCACTGATGAAGACTTTCAAGCACACCCTAGTGATCGGCCTGGCCCTGAGCAGCCTGGCGAGTGCCATGGCCCAGGCCGACCAGACCGTATTGATCGGCCTGGCCGGGCCGTTGACCGGCCCGTCGGCGCGGATCGGCAAGGACCTGGAAAACGGCGCGCAACTGGCCATCGACGCGGCCAACGCCAAGCACCCGAAAATCAACGGTGAGGCGGTGACCTTCAAGCTGCTGTCCGAGGACGACCAGTCCGACCCGCGCACCGCCGTCACCGTGGCCCAGCGCCTTGTGGACGAAGGCGTGGTGGGCGTGGTGGGCCACTGGAACACCGGCACCAGCATTCCGGCGGCGCGGGTTTATCACGATGCAGGTATCGCGCAAGTCGCCCCGGTTGCTACCGGGCACGCGTATACCCAGCAGGGCTTCGACACCAGCTTCCGGATCATGGGCCATGACGACGATGGCGGCCAGGTGGCCGGCGACTATGCTTTGAACACCCTCAAGGCCCGGCGCATTGCGGTGATCGACGACCGCACCGCATTCGGCCAGGGCCTGGCGGACCAGTTCGTCAAATCCATCGAGGCCGGTGGCGCCAAGGTGGTATCCCGTGAATACGTCGACGACAAGACCATCGATTTCAGCGCAGTGCTGACCAATATCCGAAGCCAGAACCCGGACCTGATTTTCTTTGGTGGCGTCGATTCCCAGGCCGCGCCTTTGGCCAGGCGTATCAAGCAACTGGGCATCAAGGCACCGCTGATGGGGGCCGGTGGGTTTGTCAGCCAGACCTTCCTGCAACTGGCGCAGAACGAAGGCGAGGGCGTGATTGCCCTGGAGCCGGGCCTGGCGGTGGCGCAGATGCCGGGTGGCAAGGCGTTCGAGCAGGCTTACAAGGATCGCTACAAGGCGCCGATCGAACTGCACGCGCCGTTTGCCTATGACGGTGTCGGGGTGTTGGTGGCGGCGATCGAGAAGGCCGACTCGGTGGACCCGCAAAAGTACCTGCCGGTGCTGCGCGCCATCAGCTATCAGGGCGTGACCGGGACCATTGCGTTTGATGCCGAGGGCAATCTGAAGAAGCCGTCGTTCACCGTGTATGAGGTCAAAAGTAATCAGTGGCAGCCAGTCAGTGTGGCGGGCGGCAAGTAACAACCCACCCCTGTAGGAGCGAGCTTGCTCGCGAAAAATGTACAGTCAACGCAGCGATGCGCCTGGAATATCTTCGCGAGCAAGCTCGCTCCTACAGGTTTACGGAGGCACACAATGAGCAAGCTGGAAGGTGAACTGGGCATCCTGGCCCGGCGGCGGATCGAAGCCGAAATCATCAAGCCGATCTACGAGATCCTGGTGCGCGAGCAGGGCAAGGACTTTGCGGCGGCGGTGATCGGCGAGGCGGTGGGCAATGCAGCGATCCAGGCCGGCAAGCACTTTGCCGAGCTGGAAGAGCAGGGCGCCGACCTCAAGAGCTTTGTCGAGCTGCAAGTGCTCTGGGAAAAGGACGATGCGCTGAAGGTCGAGATCATCGCCAGCGACGCCGAGCACTACGACTATGACGTGAAGCGCTGCCGCTATGCCGAGATGTATCACGAGATGGGCCTGGGCGAGATCGGTCACCTGCTGTCCTGCAACCGCGACGAACTGTTTATCGTCGGCTACAACCCGGACATCAAGCTGACCCGCACCCAGACCATCATGGGCGGTGCCCATCACTGTGACTTCCGCTACCGGGCCAAACCCCAGGAGCCGCGTTCATGAACGACTTGGCGCGGGTCAATGGCGAGCGCCTGTGGGGCTCGCTGATGGAAATGGCGCAGATCGGCGGCACCGACAAGGGCGGGGTCTCGCGCCTGGCCCTCACGGATGAGGACCGCCGCGGTCGCGACCTGTTTGTGCAATGGTGCGAGGCGGCCGGTTGCAGCATTCGGGTGGATGCCATGGGCAATATCTTTGCCCGTCGCGCCGGGCGCCAGGATCACCTGGCCCCGGTGCTGACCGGTTCCCATGGCGATTCCCAGCCGGCGGGCGGCAAGTACGACGGTATCTACGGCGTGCTGGCCGGGCTGGAGGTGCTGCGCACCTTGAATGACCTGGGGATCGAGACCGAGCGGCCAATCGAAGTGGTGAACTGGACCAACGAAGAAGGCTCGCGGTTTGCGCCGGCGATGATTTCCTCGGGGGTGTATGCCGGGGTGTTTGACCTGGAGTACGGCCTGTCCCGGGAAGACAAGGCCGGGATCACCATCGGCCAGGCGTTGCAGCAGATTGGCTATGCCGGTGCGCATCCGGTGGGTGGCCAGGCGGTGCATGCGGCGTTTGAGCTGCATATCGAACAGGGGCCGATTCTTGAGGCACAGGGCCTGACCATCGGTGTGGTCACCGGCGCCCAGGGCCAGCGCTGGTATGAAGTGGAACTGAGCGGGCGCAGCGCCCATGCCGGGACGACGCCGATGGATCACCGGCTGGATGCGTTGCTCGGGTTTGCCCGGGTGGTGGAGGCAGTCAATCAGATTGGCCTGGAGCAGGGCGCCGAAGGGCGGGCGACGGTGGGCATGGCGAATATCTTCCCCAATTCACGCAACGTGGTGCCGGGGCGGGTGTTTTTCAGTGTGGAGTTTCGGCACCCGGATGAAGCGGTGCTGGGGTATCAGGATCAGCAGCTGCAGGCGGCGGTGGCGCGGATCGCCGAGGGGATTGGTTTGCAGCACAGCGTGAAGCAGATTTTCCAGTACGCGCCGATTGCCTTCGACCCTGAGTGTGTGGAGGTGGTGCGGGCTTCGGCGCAAGCGTTGGGGTATAGCCATCGCGACATGATTTCCGGGGCCGGGCATGATGCCTGCTACCTGAACCGGGTGGCGCCGACGGCGATGATTTTTGTGCCGTGTGTGGATGGGTTGAGCCATAACGAGGCGGAGGAGATTCATCCGCAGTGGTCGACGGCGGGGGCGGATGTGTTGTTGCAGGCGGTGTTGGCCAAGGCGCAGGCGTGAGCGAGGTTTAACTGTTCAACTGGGTTCCCTGTGGGAGCTGTCGAGCTTTAGCGAGGCTGCGATGAGGCCCTGTCAGGCAATAGAGATGTCGACAGTCAGGCCGCCATCGCAGCCTCGCTAAAGCTCGACAGCTCCCACAGGGGACCGAGTTTCCACAGGGGGGGCGAGTTCCCATAGGAAATCCAGTTTTCGCTCTGGAGCTTCTTTGTCTGATGATCAGCGGAAGAACTCGCCCGGTGTGGCGTCGAACTGCTGGCGGAAGGCGTTGATGAAGGCCGAGGTGGATTCGTAGCCGCAGGCCAGCGCCACATCGGTCACGCGTTCGCCTTGTTCCAGGGCGGGCAGGGCGCTCAACAATCGCAGGCGCTGGCGCCACGCACGGAAGGTCAGGCCGGTGTCGCTCAGGAACAGCCGGCTGAGGGTTTTCTCGCTGACCGCCAGTTTCTGGCTCCACTGCCCCAGGGTGGTTTGCTGCTCCGGGTGCAGGTTCAGGCTGCGGTAAATCTGCCGCAAGCGGCCGTCGGCCGGCAGCGGCAACATCAGGTCGACCTGGGGCGCGGCGGCCAGTTGGTCCAGCACCACTTGGGCCAGCCGTCCATCCGGGCCATCCTCGGCGTATTCCACCGGCAATTCGCTGAAGTTGCGAATCAACTCGCGCAACAGGCTGCTCACCGCCAGCACCTGGCAGCGGTCGGCCGCCCAGGCGGTGACGCTGCAATCGAGGTACAGGCTGCGCATCTCGGTATGGGGCGAACTGAACACCCGGTGTGGCATGCCGGCCGGTATCCACACGGCCCGCTGGGGTGGCGCGACGAAGCGTCCTACGCTGGTCTGGATCTCCAGCACCCCGGATATCGCGTAGGACAACTGCACCCACGGGTGACTATGGCGGCGGGTCAGCGCGCGGTTGGGCAGGGATTCGGTGCGGCCATACACCGGCCTCGGCAGGCTGGAAAGCCCGGGCACGCTGCGGCGCACAGTTTTGTCATGTCCTTTTGGCGGCATTTACTGGCTCATTGGCGTTAGTCGGTAATAAGCCGTTACGTTAGAGTCGCGACGATGCTCTTGGCAACCCCTGGAAGATTGGCCTATGACCCGCCCACGCTTTTTACCTGACAACTTCACGCTGACCCTGGTGGCCACGGTGATCCTCGCGTCCCTGCTGCCCGCCAGCGGCCAGACCGCCGTGGCCTTTGGCTGGGTGACCAACCTGGCCATCGCGCTGCTGTTTTTCCTGCACGGCGCGAAACTGTCGCGCCAGGCCATTGTTGCCGGTGCGGGTCATTGGCGCCTGCACCTGCTGGTGTTCAGCCTGACCTTCGTGCTGTTTCCGTTGCTGGGCCTGGCGCTCAAGCCGGTGTTGTCGCCGCTGATCGGTAAAGACCTGTACATGGGCATGCTCTATTTGTGTGCGTTGCCCGCCACCGTGCAGTCGGCGATTGCCTTTACCTCCCTGGCCCGGGGCAATATCCCGGCGGCGATTTGCAGCGCGGCGGCGTCGAGCCTGTTCGGGATCTTCCTGACGCCATTGCTGGTGACGTTGCTGCTGAATGTGCATGGCGATGGCGGCTCCACCGTCGATGCGATCCTGAAAATCAGTGTTCAATTGTTGCTACCGTTCATCGCCGGGCAGATCGCCCGTCGCTGGATCGGCGAGTGGGTAGGGCGTAACAAATCCTGGCTGAAGGTCGTCGACCAGGGTTCGATTTTGCTGGTGGTCTACGGCGCCTTCAGCGAAGCGGTCAACGAGGGCATCTGGCACCAGATTCCGTTGTGGGAACTGGGTGGCCTGGTGGTGGCGTGCTGTGTGTTGCTGGCGCTGGTACTGGTAGCGTCCACGGTGCTGGGCAAGGCTTTTGGCTTCAGCCAGGAAGACCGGATCACCATTCTGTTCTGCGGCTCGAAGAAAAGCCTGGCCACCGGTGTGCCGATGGCCCAGGTGTTGTTTGCCGGGGCGAGCATGGGGGTGCTGATCTTGCCGCTGATGCTGTTTCACCAGATCCAGTTGATGGTCTGCGCGGCGCTGGCCCAGCGCTATGCCAAGCGTCCTGAGTCGATTCCCGAGCTGATGGGGCAAGTCGATCCCTGAATCGTCGTGTTACTATTTTTTGCGCGCGGCTCAAGGCCCGGCATCGGGCCGGCTTGATCTGCGCGCAAACGAGTACGACGACCTGTAAATGAGCATTTCCGCCGCAACACCTCAAGCCAACTGGCAACCGGTCTTCGCTCTCGCGTTGGCCGCTTTCGTTTTCAATACCACCGAATTTGTACCGGTCGGCCTGCTGAGTGCCATCGGCGCGAGCTTCGACATGCCCATCGCCAGCGTCGGCCTGATGCTGACCATCTATGCGTGGATCGTGTCCCTGACCTCGCTGCCGGTGATGCTGCTGACCCGTAACGTCGAGCGGCGCAAGCTGCTGATCGTGCTGTTCGGCATGTTTATCGCCAGCCATATCCTGTCCAGCGTGGCCACCAGCTTTGGCATCCTGATGCTCAGCCGGGTCGGCATTGCCCTGTCCCATGCGTTGTTCTGGTCGATTACTGCCTCCCTCGCGGTGCGTTTGGCGCCGGAGGGCAAGCAGGTGCAGGCCCTTGGGTTGCTGGCTACCGGTACTTCCCTGGCGATGGTTCTGGGTATCCCGCTGGGCCGCTTGCTGGGCGAAGCCATGGGCTGGCGCACCACCTTCCTGGTGATCGGCGCGTTTGCCGCCGGGCTGGTGTTCTGGCTGGCGCGCACCTTGCCGCTGCTGCCGAGCCAGAACTCCGGTTCGCTGCGCAGCTTGCCGCTGTTGTTCAAGCGCCCGGCGCTGGTGGCGTTGTATGTGCTGACGGCGATGGTGGTGACGGCGCAGTTCACTGCCTACAGTTATGTTGAGCCGTTTGTTGAAGGTGTTGCCGGTATGAGTGGCAATACGGTGACCCTGATCCTGCTGGTGTTTGGCGGCGCGGGAATTATTGGTTCGTTGTTGTTCAGCCTGGTGCATCGCTTTAATCCGCACCGGTTCCTGATCAGCGCGGTGACCATACTGGCGCTGTGCCTGGCGTTGTTGCTGCCGTTGAGTGGCGAGGTGTCGTACCTGGTGACCCTGAGTGTGTTCTGGGGCATGGCCATCATGGGTTTTGGCCTGGCGTTGCAATCGAAGGTGCTGGTGCTGGCGCCGGATGCCACGGATGTGGCGATGGCGATGTTTTCCGGGATCTACAACATCGGTATTGGCGGTGGGGCGTTGATGGGCAGTTGGGTGGGCAGCCACTTTGGTTTTGCCTGGATCGGCGCGGCGGGCGGGTTGCTGGCAGCGGTGGCGTTGATTGGGTATTGCCTGGCGATTTATCGGTTTGGGCAGGGTGTGGCGCGTAGCCCTCTGTAGGAGGTAATTTTCATGGCAGTTCGTTTGATTAAACCGGCGGTATTCGCAGTGCTCGCCGGGTTTTCTGTGTTGTGGCTCAGCCCTGCAAGCCTGGCGGCCAGTTTTGACTGTGACCGGGCGAAGGCGCCTGACGAGAAAACCATCTGTGCCACGCGTTCGCTTAATGATCAGGACGTGACGATGGCGCTGCTTTATGACCTGAACCGGCACTTCATGGCTATGGGCGGACGTGGTTCGTTGATGGATGATCAGGCTGCCTGGCTAAAAAAACGCCATACGTGCGGGGCCCAGGTCAGTTGCCTGACCCAGGCCTATACGCAGCGTATTGCGATGTTGCGTAGCTTTATCGATGAGCGGGTGATGACGAAGGGGCCGTTCTGAAGCAGTTACAGATCTTGTAATAGTTTTGCGTTGTAGGAAATCCCTGTTTCGCCTGTACGATTCAAGTCCCTTTCCCACAACAGGACCTACATGAACACCCTCTCGGAGCCTCCCAGTCGTCTTTCCTCAAGACATGCACTGTCGCTGTTCCCGCTGATCGCCTGCCTCCAGGCCAGGCACCCCGTCTTCCGATTGCCTACCCTTACCCGGTCCCTCGACCGTGCGTTGCCGTGCCCGGCATTCTGAAAAACTTGAAGAGATACTGAAAAATGGAATGGTTAGCGGATCCAACGGCCTGGCTCGGCCTGTTGACTTTGATTGTGCTGGAGCTGGTGCTGGGCATCGACAACCTGGTGTTTATCGCGATCCTGGCGGACAAGCTGCCGCCGGAGCAGCGTGACCGTGCGCGTCTGATCGGTTTGTCCCTGGCGTTGCTGATGCGTCTGGGCCTGTTGGCAAGTATTTCCTGGTTGGTGACCCTGACCCAACCGCTGTTCGAGGTGTTCGACAAGAGTTTCTCGGGCCGTGACTTGATCATGCTGTTTGGTGGTGTGTTCCTGTTGTTCAAGGCCACCATGGAATTGCATGAGCGCCTTGAGGGGCATGTGGCTCAGCGCACTGGCAACGTGGCCTATGCGATGTTCTGGCCGATCGTTGCGCAGATTGTGGTGCTGGATGCGGTGTTCTCCCTCGATGCGGTGATTACCGCCGTGGGCATGGTGGATGAGCTGGCGGTGATGATGATCGCGGTGATCATTTCCATCGGCCTGATGATCATTGCCAGCAAGCCGCTGACCCGTTTCGTCAACGCCCACCCGACGGTGATCATGCTGTGCCTGGGCTTCCTGATGATGATCGGTTTTGCCCTGACCGCAGAGGGCCTGGGCTTCCACATTCCCAAAGGCTATCTGTACGCCGCCATCGGCTTCTCGATCCTGATCGAGCTGTTCAACCAGATCGCCCGGTCGCGCCGCAAGAAGTCGGCCCAGGGCACGCTGCCGAGGCGTGAGCGTACGGCCCATGCGGTGATGCGTTTGCTCGGCGGGCGTAATCTGGCAGTGGAGGAGGTGGGTGAAGAGGTCGCCGACCTGCTGGACAACCCCGATGCCAACGGCGGGCCGCTGTTCGATCGGCGCGAGCGGGTGATGATCAGTGGCGTGCTGCAACTGGCTGAACGCCCGATCCGTACGCTGATGACGCCTCGGGCGAAGGTGGACTCTATAGATCTGTCGGACGATCCCGACACTATCCGCCTGAAACTGATGCATTCGTCTTACTCGCGCCTGCCCTTGATCCGCAACGGTAATGTCGACGAGCCATTGGGCTTTGTGCACAAGAAGGAGTTGCTCAAGGAATACCTGGCCGGTAACGAGCCGAACCTGGAGCACCTGGCGCGCCGGGCGGTCAACTTGCTGGAGAGTTTTTCGATTCTCAATGCCTTGGAGCAGATGCGTCAGGAGTCGACTCACATTGCCTTCGTGATCAACGAATTTGGCGACTTTATCGGGGTGTTGAGCATGACCGACATCCTCGAGTCCATCGCCGGTGAGTTGCCGGATGCGAGTGAGGTCGAAGGCCCGGATATCGTCGAGGAGGAGGGTGGTTTTCGCGTCAATGGCGCCTTGAACCTCAACCTGATCCGCCAGCGCACCGGCTTCAAGGCTGTGGCGACGGAGGATTACCAGACCCTGGCCGGGCTGGTGATGAGCCTGCTGGATCGACTGCCGGTGGTCGGTGACAGCCTGGAACATGAAGGCTGGCGCCTGACCGTGGCGGCGGTGGAGGAGCGGCGGGTCACGCAGGTGTTGCTGGCCCCTCTTTAACGGGTGAATTTCATTCGACGCTGGGCTGGCCTTTGGATAGCATCGCCGCTCACTGAACCGTTAAGGAAGGGTTACCCGAATGACTTTGGACGTGCTTAAGATTTCTGCATTCTGTGACGGCAACCAGGGCGGTAACCCTGCAGGTGTTTGGATCGGTGACAGCCTGCCGGAAGCTGCAGAAATGCAGCGTATCGCCCACGAAGTCGGGTTTTCGGAAACCGTATTCGCCTGCCCGCAGGATGACGGCTGGCGCGTGCGGTACTTCGCGCCGGAGTCCGAAGTTGCGTTTTGCGGGCATGCCACCATCGCCCTCGGTGCGGCCTTGAGCCTGGCGCTGGGCGATGGCGAATTCCACCTGGCGTTGAACAATGGCGATATTTCCGTCAGCGGTCGCAGCGAAGGCGACCTGATCGAGGCCGCGCTGCAATCCCCGCCAACCCGCAGCGCACCGGCCAACGATGCCCTGGTGGACGCGGGCCTGACCCTGTTCGGTTACACCCGCAATGACCTGGACCCGAGCATTCCGCCAGCGATCATCCATGCCGGCATCTCCCACCTGGTGCTGGCGCTCGACAGCCGCGCCAAACTCAGCCAGATGCACTATGAACTGGAAGCCGGTCGCCGCTACATGACCGACGCCGGGCTGGGTACCGTGGTGCTGGTGTTTGCCGAAAGCCCGGCGCTGTTCCACACCCGCAATCCGTTTGCGGTGGGCGGCGTGTACGAAGACCCGGCCACAGGTGCCGCGACCGCTGCCTTTGCCGGCTACCTGCGGGACCTGGGCTGGCCGCACAACGGGCGCATCGACATCATTCAAGGCGAGGACATGGGCAGCCGTTCGCGCTTGCAGGCGCAGATCACCGATGAAAAGGGTGCCTCGATTCGGGTTTCGGGTACGGCGCGGTTGATGTTGGAGGACTGATTCTGGTCCTGGCGAACGTCTCCCTCAGCGTTTTTTCGTCGAACCCCTCCAGCTTATTGATCATCTTGCCATTCTGGAAAACCAGCAGGGTAGGCGTGCCGGTAACCTCGGGATGCCTCGGGGTTCGGGCAGTGTCGAGCACCAGGCTTTTCACGGAGCTGGCGTATTTCCCGGCAATCCGTTCAAACAGTGGCCCGGCCTCCCCGCAGGCCGGGCAGTGCTGCGAAACAAACAGCATGAACACCGTTCTATGCGTCTTGAGCAACTGCTGATACTGCTCGGCATCGGCAATCACCGCCGTTGCAATTCCCATGATGATCTCCTTGAGCGAAAGGCCTGGCCCACGCTAATCCCGGCGATCAAAACCGTCTACTGTCAAAACTAACAGGTACCCACCTCCAAGTAGCCCATTGTGGCGAGGGAGCTTGCTCCCGCTGGGCTGCGCAGCAGCCCCAAAGCCTTCAGCGCTCCGCCCGCTCCCGAGCCTTCTTCGCCAACCCCACGCACTGCTTATAGTCACCCTGATCCTTGGCATCCTTGGCCCGACGATACCCATGATGATTCTGCGTGGTGTAGTTCGTACTGAACGCCGCCTTCAGCCTGACCAGCTCGGCCTTGCATTCGCGCCGGTCATCCTTGGCGAACACCTGGGTGGCAAACGCCAGCGACAACAACATAAGGACAAGACTGATCTTCATCTGAACGCGTTCCTTGGGGGGCTCGATCATCTGCCAAGACTAGCCCAGCCACGGAATTCTTCCATTCGGCCACCGCACCGCTTTCGTGCACGGTAACGACCCGCACCCGCACCCAAATGTGGCCTGTCACCCCGGTGTGTAGCCAACGGTAGCAATCTGATTGCAGCGGCTGGCCCAGTGCCTTATCGCTGATAAAAATCTATCCATTTGATTTAAAAAGAAATTAATCCCGCAATATTTTTCTGTCACCGCGTGTGGCACACTTTCTGCTGTCTATTCCGTTGTTACATACTAAGTTCCGGTATAGCGGAATACACAATCTCTGGAGTGCTTGTCATGCATCACCGACTTTCCGTGTTCAAAGCGTGTGTTTTTCTCTTCGCCGCATCGGCTTCCCTCGCCAGCGTAGTGCAGGCGGCGGACAGCAAGCTCGATACAGTGCTCAAGCGTGGGCACCTGATCGTGGGTACAGGCAGTACCAATGCGCCGTGGCACTTCCAGGGAGCGGATGGCAAGTTGCAGGGTTTTGACATCGACATCGGCCACATTGTGGCCAAGGGGTTGTTCAACGACCCGAGCAAAGTCGAATACGTGGTGCAGTCCTCCGACGCCCGGATTCCCAACCTGCTGACCGACAAGGTCGACATGAGCTGCCAGTTCATCACTGTCACCGCCAGCCGCGCGCAGCAAGTGGCTTTCACCCTGCCGTACTACCGCGAAGGCGTGGGCCTGCTGCTGCCGGCCAACAGCAAATACAAAGAGATCGAAGACCTGCAAGCCGCTGGCGACAGCGTCACCGTGGCCGTGCTGCAAAACGTCTACGCCGAAGAGCTGGTGCACCAGGCATTGCCCAAAGCCAAGGTCGACCAGTACGACAGCGTCGACCTGATGTACCAGGCCGTGAACTCCGGGCGTGCCGACACCGCCGCCACCGACCAGTCCTCGGTCAAGTACCTGATGGTGCAAAACCCGGGCCGCTACCGCAGCCCGAGCTACGCCTGGAGCCCGCAAACCTATGCGTGCGCTGTCAAGCGTGGCGACCAGGACTGGCTGAACTTCGTCAACACCGCCCTGCATGAAGCCATGACCGGTGTGGAATTCCCGATGTACAAGGCCTCGTTCAAGCAATGGTTCGGTGTGGACCTGCCAGAGCCTGCGATCGGTTTCCCGGTTGAGTTCAAGTAATTCGTAAACCCTGGGGCGTCGCTGACGGCGCCCCAATCAGGTACTGCCGACCATGAACTATCAGTTGAACTTTGCCGCTGTGTGGCGCGATTTCCCCAGCTTGCTGGCGGGGCTCGGCCTCGGCCTTGAACTGGCACTGCTGTCCATCGCCATCGGTTGCGTGATCGGCCTGTTGATGGCGTTTGCGATGCTGTCCAAACACCGTGCGCTGCGCATCGTGGCCTCGGTGTATGTGACGGTGATCCGCAACACCCCGATCCTGGTGCTGATCCTGTTGATCTACTTCGCCTTGCCCAGCCTGGGTATCCGGCTGGACAAGATCCCTTCGTTCATCATCACCCTGTCGTTGTACGCCGGTGCCTACCTCACCGAAGTCTTCCGCGCAGGCCTGCTGAACATTCCCAAGGGGTTGCGTGAAGCGGGCTTGGCCATTGGCCTGGGCGAATGGCGTATCCGCGCGTACATCACCGTGCCGGTCATGCTGCGCAACGTGCTGCCGGCGCTGTCGAACAACTTTATCTCGCTGTTCAAGGACACCTCCCTCGCGGCCGCCATCGCGGTGCCGGAGCTGACCTATTACGCCCGCAAGATCAACGTCGAAAGCTACCGGGTGATTGAAACCTGGATGGTCACGACCGCGCTCTACGTGGCTGCCTGTTACCTCATTGCCATGCTGCTCCGTTACCTGGAACAGCGTTTGGCAATTCGCCGCTAAGGAGCGCCCATGTACGAATCCCCCAGCTGGCTGCATGAGTTGTGGATCGCCCGGGAAACCCTCTGGGCGGGGTTCCAGACCAGCGTCTACTGCTCGGCCCTGGCCATTATCTTCGGCACCCTGATCGGCATCGTCGCCGGCTTGGTACTGACCTACGGCAAATTCTGGATGCGCGCACCGTTTCGCCTGTACGTCGACCTGATCCGCGGTACGCCGGTATTTGTGCTGGTATTGGCGTGCTTCTACATGCTGCCGGCGCTTGGCTGGCAGATCACTGCGTTCCAGGCCGGTGCCGTGGGCCTGACGCTGTTCTGCGGCTCTCACGTTTCGGAAATCGTGCGCGGTGCATTGCAGGCCATTCCCAAGGGGCAACTGGAAGCGGGCAAGGCCATCGGCCTGACCTTCTATCAATCCCTGGGCTACGTGCTGTTACCCCAGGCGCTGCGGCAGATCCTGCCGACCTGGGTCAACTCGTCCACCGAAATCGTCAAGGCTTCCACCTTGCTGTCGGTGATCGGTGTGGCCGAGCTGCTCCTCAGCACCCAACAGGTCATCGCCCGGACGTTCATGACCCTGGAGTTCTACCTGTTTGCAGGCTTTATGTTTTTTGTCATCAACTACGCCATCGAATTGTTGGGGCGTTACATTGAAAAGCGGGTGGCGTTGCCATGAACCAACTCTCAAAAGAAAGCCAGCCACTGCTGAACATTCGCGGCCTGCGTAAACAGTACGGCCCGGTGGAAGTGCTCAAGGGCGTCGACCTGAGCATGCAGCGCGGCAACGTCGTGACATTGATCGGCTCCAGCGGTTCGGGCAAGACCACGCTGCTGCGTTGCGTCAACCTGCTGGAAGAATTCCAGGGCGGCCAGATCACCCTCGACGGTGAATCCATCGGCTACAGCGAGGTCGGCGGCAAGCGCGTGCGCCACCCGGAGCGGGTGATCTCCCAGCACCGCGCGATGACCGGCATGGCGTTCCAGCAGTTCAACCTGTTCCCGCACCTGACCGCCTTGCAGAACGTCACCCTGGGCCTGCTCAAGGTCAAGAAGATGGGCAAGGACGAAGCGGTTGCACTGGCGGAAAAATGGCTGGACCGTGTCGGCCTGCTGGAGCGCCGCAATCACTTCCCGGGCCAATTGTCGGGCGGCCAGCAACAGCGCGTGGCGATTGCCCGGGCGATTGCGATGAACCCGAGCCTGATGCTGTTCGACGAAGTCACCTCGGCCCTGGACCCGGAACTGGTGGGCGAAGTGCTCAGCGTGATCAAGGGTTTGGCGGAAGAGGGCATGACCATGTTGCTGGTCACCCACGAAATGCGCTTTGCCTATGAAGTCTCGGACAAGATCGTCTTCATGAACCAGGGCCGCATTGAAGAACAAGGGCCGCCGAAAGACATCTTCGAACGCCCGCAATCGCCGCGACTGGCGGAATTTCTCAAGAACATTCGTTTTTAAATCATCACTTCAGGAGATCCATTATGAGCATTACTCGTTACGGCACCGGCGCCACTGCAGGCGGCGGCCAGCCTCGTCCTTTCGCCCGCGCGGTGGAAGCGGATGGCTGGTTGTACGTGTCGGGCCAGGTGCCGGCGGTGGACGGTGAAATCATCACGGGCGGGATCGTCGAGCAGACCCACCAGACCATGCGCAACGTGGTGGCGATTCTCGAAGAAGCCGGCTACGCCCTTGAAGACGTGGTGCGCGTCGGTGTATGGCTGGAAGACCCACGGGACTTCTGGAGCTTCAACAAAGTCTTCGGCGAATACTTCAACCCGGAACATGCTCCGGCGCGGGCGTGTGTGCAGGCGAACATGATGGTCGATTGCAAGGTTGAGATCGATTGCGTGGCCTACAAGAAAAAAGGCTAAATGCCCGTCTCTTGAGACCACAGGAGACCCAATGTGGGAGCGGGCTTGCTCGCGAAAGCGGTGGATCAGTTGTAGATGTATTCACTGACACACCGCTTTCGCGAGCAAGCCCGCTCCCACAGGGGATCTGTGTTGATAGCTACATCTTCAAACGGGACCGACGACTGCCATGACCGAAGACACCATCAAACGCCGCGCCAAAGGCCTTGACCGGGCGTTCGATATCCTCGATTTCCTCAAGGAAATCGGCCAGCCCCTGCGCCCGAATGACATCGCCAGCGGCATCGGCAGCCCCAAATCCACGGTCTACGAATTGGTGGCCTCGCTGCTGGAACGGCGCATCCTCGAAACCGTTGGCAAGGACGGTCACGTCTACCTCGGCCGTCAGCTGTACTTCCTCGGCCAGGCCCACCTGCGCCATTTCGACCTGACCCGCGAAGCCGACCACGCCCTGCAGGAAATCGTCAGCCAAACCCACGAAACCGCCCAGATGTGCCTGCTCAATGGCCGCAAATACACCGTGGCCCTGATGCGCGAAGGCGAGCGGCATTTCCGCATTTCCTCAGACATCGGCGAGAACGCGCCGATCCCCTGGACCGCCTCCGGCCGCCTGCTGCTGGGCCACCTGAGCGACCAGCAAATCATCGACCTGATCGACTACGACGACTTCATCCTCCCGGACGGTCAGCGCCTGCCTCTGGAAACCTTCCTCGGGCAAATCCGTCAGGCCACCCTCGACGGATTCTTCTCCTTCGACAGTGTCGCCGACACCTTTACCCACTGCTTTGCCGCCCCGGTCCGGGACGCCCAAGGCATCAGCATTGCGACCCTGTGCATCGTCGCCCCACGGGCCGATGCGATCAAAAACTACAACGACTACCGCCGGGTGCTGATCGACAGTGCGAACAACCTGGCCCGTCGCATCAACGAATAGGAAACCCTTATGTCTGCCTTCAATGCCGTTGAAAAAGGCGCCGCCGCCGTCGGTGCACATCTGGTCCGTGACGTCAGCCTGCCGGCCCTGGTGTTGCACCGTGACGCCCTGGAACACAACATCCGCTGGATGCAGGATTTCGTCAGCAACAGCGGTGCGCAATTGGCGCCTCACGGCAAGACCAGCATGATGCCCGCTCTGTTCCAGCGGCAGATCGAGCAGGGCGCCTGGGGCATCACCCTGGCCAACGCTGTGCAGACCCGCGCTGCGTACGCCGGTGGGGTTCGCCGGGTGTTGATGGCCAACCAACTGGTGGGCGCGCCGAACATGGCGCTGATCGCCGACCTGCTGGCCGACCCCGAATTCGACTTCCACTGCATGGTCGACCACCCGGACAACGTCGCCGACCTGGGCCTGTTCTTCGCCGCCCGTGGCCTGCGCTTGAACGTGATGATCGAATACGGCGTGGTCGGCGGGCGTTGCGGTTGCCGCACCGAACAACAGGTGCTCGACCTGGCCAAGGCGATCAAGGCCCAGCCTGCGCTGGCCCTCACCGGCATCGAAGGCTACGAAGGGGTGATCCATGGCGAGCACGCCATCAGTGGCATCCGCGAATTCGCCGCCTCCCTGGTACGCCTGGCCGTCGACCTGCAAAACAGCGGCGCCTTCGACCTGGCCAAGCCCATCATTACCGCCTCGGGTTCGGCCTGGTACGACCTGATTGCCGAATCCTTCGAAGCCCAGAACGCCGCTGGCCGCTTCCTCAGCGTATTGCGCCCGGGCAGCTACGTGGCTCACGACCACGGCATCTACAAAGACGCGCAGTGCTGCGTACTCGACCGTCGCAGCGACCTCAACGAAGGCCTGCGCCCGGCGCTGGAAGTCTGGGCCCACGTGCAATCGCTGCCGGAGCCGGGCTTCGCGGTGATCGCCCTGGGCAAGCGCGACGTCGCCTACGACGCCGGCCTGCCGGTGCCGCTCAAGCGCTACAAGGCTGGCGTGCTGCCAGCCGAGGGTGATGACGTGACCGCGTGCAAGGTCACCGCCGTGATGGACCAGCATGCGTTCATGGTCGTCGCACCGGGGGTTGAGTTGCGCATTGGCGACATCATCTCCTTCGGCACATCCCACCCGTGCCTGACCTTCGACAAGTGGCAAGTGGGTAATCTGGTGGATGAGCAGTTGCAGGTGATCGAAAGCCTGCATACCTGCTTCTAGACCGAGTCGCACCTTTCGCGAGCAAGCCCGCTCCCACATTCGACCGAGTTCCTTCAGTTGAAATGCATTCAAATGTGGGAGCGGGCTTGCTCGCGAAGAGGCCCTCCAGTACATCGAGAGACCCCAGGCATGAACACAAAACCCCGCATCGCCCTCATCGGCGAATGCATGATCGAACTGCAACACCGCGCCGACGGCAGCCTGCAACAAAGCTTCGGCGGCGACACCCTGAACGCCGCCGTCTACCTGCGCCGCGAGCTGGGTGAACCGAGCACCGTCGACTACGTCACCGCCCTGGGCGATGACAGCTTCAGCGATGCCATGTGCAAGCACTGGGCCGAAGAAGGCCTGGGCCTGGGCATGGTTCAGCGCCTGCCCGGGCGCCTGCCGGGTTTGTACTGCATCCAGACCGATGCCAACGGCGAGCGCAAATTCCTCTACTGGCGCAACGAAGCGGCCGTGCGCGACTGCTTCACCACACCGGCGGCCGAGCCGATCCTGGCAGCGTTGCCGATGTACGACGTGGTGTATTTCAGCGGCATCACCCTGGCGGTGCTGGGCGAAGTGGGCCGTGCGCGCCTGCTGGAAACCCTGGTCGAAACCCGCAAGCGCGGCGGCAAGGTGGTGTTCGACAACAACTACCGGCCACGCCTGTGGGCCAGCGTGGACGCCGCACGCGCGGCGTATCACGCGGTGTTGGTCGAGGTGGATATCGCCTTGCTGACTGAGGATGACGAACGCGCGTTGTTCGGCTATGAAGACAGCGAGCAGGTGTTTGCGGCGTACCCGACGATTGCCGAGGTGGCGCTCAAGCGCGGGGCGGATGCGTGTTTGATTCGCTGTGAGGGGGAGCGGTTCGAGGTGCCGGCGTTGGTGGTGGAGAAGGTGGTCGACACCACGGCGGCGGGGGATTCGTTCAGTGCGGCGTACCTGGCCAGTCGGCTCAAGGGCGGCTCGCCGCAGGAAGCAGCCTTGGCCGGGCATCGGCTGGCGAGCCGGGTGATTCAGGTGCCGGGTGCACTTATTCCCCGAGACTAACGCTGATCGTTCCCACGCTCCGCGTGGGAATGCAGCCAGGGACGCTCTGCGTCCCAAGAGCGGACGCA
>NZ_JACARZ010000008.1:28648-33873 GCF_013386315.1 Pseudomonas sp. P7779
TTCCCACGCGGAGCGTGGGAACGATCAGCCATCAATCGCGGTAAAACACTTGCACCAGGTGATACCCGAACTTGCTCTTGATCGGCCCATGAACCACCTTCACGGGCTTCTTGAAGATCACCGCATCAATCACCCCCACCATCTGCCCCGGCCGCACTTCACCCAAATCACCGCCGCGCTTGGCGGAAGGGCAGGTGGAGTACTTCTTGGCCAACACATCAAACGCTTCGCCCTTGGCAATACGCTGCTTGAGCTGTTCGGCTTCCTCACTGGTTTTCACCAGAATGTGACGGGCTTGGGCTTTCATTGATCGGTCCTGATGTGAAACGGCGCGCGATTATGCCTGAAGTCAGGCCTCTGAGCTGATCATGCTGCGGATTTTGTTGGCCAGCAGGTCAATCGAAAACGGCTTGGCCACCATGTCCATGCCTTCCTCCAGGAACCCCTGGCGCTCGGCGGCTTTCTCGGCGTAACCGGTCATGAACAGCACCTTCAGGTCCGGCCGGTGTTGCCGGGCGATTTCCGCCAGTTGCCTGCCGTTCATCCCCGGCAAGCCCACATCAGTCACCAGCAAATCCACGCGCAAGTCGGACTCCAGCAACGGCAGCGCCGCCCGTGCATCCGCCGCCTGGTGTGCGGTGTAGCCCAGTTCATCCAGCACATTCACCACCAGCATCCGCACTGCCGGGTCGTCCTCGACCACCACCACGGCTTCGCCTTCCAGCGCCACCGGGGCTTCGCCCTGGGTAGCGGGTGTGGTCCGCTCCAGTGCCGTGCCATGCAGGCGCGGCAGGTACAGGCGCACGCAGGTGCCCTGGCCCGGTTCGCTTTGGATGGTCACGTGGCCGCCGGATTGCTGTGCAAACCCATAGATCATCGACAGCCCAAGGCCGGTACCCTGGCCGATGGGCTTGGTGGTGAAGAACGGGTCGAAGGCCTTGGCGAGGATTTTCGCGGTCATGCCGGCGCCGTTGTCGCTCACGCCGAGCATCACATAGTCGCCGGCCTTGACCGGTTCCAGGGTGGTGATGTCGGTGCCGTCGAGGTAGCTGTTGGCGGTTTCGATGCACAATTGCCCACCGTCGGGCATCGCATCGCGGGCGTTGATCACCAGGTTGAGCAGGGCGTTTTCCAGCTGGCTGGCGTCGGTGTTCACTGGCCACACGTCGGTGCCCAGTTGCACCTTGAGTTCGATGTGCGCGCCCTTGGTGCGGCGGAACAGGTCTTCCAGGGACGCCACCAATTGATTCGGGTCGACCGGCTTGCGGTCCAGGGATTGGCGGCGGGAGAAGGCCAGCAGGCGATGGGTCAGCGCAGCGGCGCGATGGGCCGAGGATACGGCGGCGTCGGTGAAACGGCCGATCTCGTCGCTGCGCCCGGCGGCGATATAGCGTTGCATCAGGTCCAGGCTGCCGATGATCCCGGTGAGCATGTTGTTGAAGTCATGGGCGATGCCGCCGGTGAGCTGGCCGACCGCTTCCATCTTCTGGGCATGGCGCAGGGCGTCTTCGGCACGCTCGCGCTCGAACATCTCGTTTTGCAGGCGCTGGTTGGCTTCGGCCAGGGCCTGGGTGCGCTGGCTGACGCGCTCTTCGAGGTTTTCGTTGAGGTGGCGCAGGGCTTCTTCGGTCAGTTTGCGCTCGGTCTCGTCGATTACAAAAATATAGAAACCGTTGACTGAACCGTCAGCGCTGAAACGCGGCAGGTACTTCATCAGCGCGTGGCGTGGCCGCCCGTCATGGTGCGGGGTGACGGTGACAAAACTGCAGGCCTTGCCCTTGAGTGCCGCCTCGATCTTGTCGACGCGCCCGGCATAGATTTCGTCGCCCACGACTTCGCGGATGCTCTTGCCGTACAGCTCCTGCGGGGTCATGCCGTACCAGTCCAGGTAGGCACTGTTGTTCAGGCGAAAACGCTGCTCGTGGTCGACATAACCGATCAACACCGGCATGGCGTTGATGATCAGTTGCAGCTCGGTCTGGCTTTGGCGCAGGGCCTGTTCGGTGTGCTTGCGTTCGGTCAGGTCGAGGGCGGCGCCGAGAAAACGCGCCGGTCGGCCATGGTGGTCCTTGTAGCAGCGGCCACGGGCAAACACCCAGCGCACTTCGCCGTCGGCGCGCTGCAGGCGGTATTCCTCGGCGTACTCGGTGCCGTGGGTGATGCAGTGCTTGATGCTGCGGGCCACCATGCCACGGTCTTCGGGGTGCACGCCTTGCAGGTAGTCGCTGATGGGCAGCAGGTCGGCGTCGCACGGGTCAACACCGTGCAATTGGGCGAAATGGGCGTCGGCGATAAAGCGGTCTTCGCCGATATCCCAGTCCCAGGTGCCCACGGCATCGGTGGCGGCCAGGGCCAACTGCAGGCGCTGCTCGGTGTTGCGCTGGGCCTTGAGGCTGTTCTCGGTGCGCTGCTGCAGTTCCAGGGCGATGCGCCGGCGCTCGTTGGTTTCGATGGCGGTGATCAGGATCCCGGCGACCTCGCCACGCTCGTCGCGGATCGGGCTGTAGGTCAGGTCGAGCCAGATCTCGGTGTCGCGGTCGTTGCGCTGCAGGACGAAACGCTGCTCGGTGAAGGTGCGCACCTGGCCCATGAGGACGGCGCTGTAGATCGGGTCGGTAAACGGCTTGAGCTCAGGCCAGATCAGGTCAGCCGGTTGGCCGAAGGCGGCCGGGTGCTTGTTGCCGGCCAGCATCGCGAAGCCATCGTTGTAGATCTGGGTGAGTTCGGCGCCCCACAACAACAGCATCGGCATCGGTGAATGGATCACGATGTCCACGGCTGTACGGAGGCTTTGCGGCCAATCAATGGCGTCACCGAGGGGGCTTCGTGCCCAGTCCAGCCGCGCAATCAGTGCTGCGGCCTCGCTGCCGGTGGGTGATACGTTCATGTAAATGCCCTGCGCGTAACGCTTGAAGAATGACAAAAGCCGATTATCCCGCGACCCGGGGCCGGCTTTCCACCCTCGAAAAATAGCATGCTTGAGGGGTTTGTCTTCAAATGAGTGCTTAAAGGCTAAAACGTTTCATCTTTCTGCCAGCTCCGGGCGATCACGAAATTGCTCCAGCGCCTCGGGGTTGGCCAGTGCGTCGGTGTTCTTGACCGCCTCGCCATGCACCACGTTGCGCACCGCCAGCTCGACGATCTTGCCGCTGATGGTGCGCGGGATATCCGTCACCGCGAGGATCTTCGCCGGCACGTGGCGCGGCGTGGTGTTGGCGCGGATCACCTGGCGGATCTGCTGCTCCAGGCCGTCGTCCAGTTCGATGCCATCGTTGAGGCGCACAAACAGCACCACCCGCACGTCATCCTGCCAGCGTTGGCCGATGGCCAGGCTTTCCAGGACCTGAGGCACTTTTTCCACCTGGCGGTAGATCTCCGCGGTGCCGATGCGCACCCCTCCGGGGTTGAGCACCGCATCCGAGCGGCCATGGATCAGCAGGCTGCCATTGGGCCGCTGTTCGGCGTAGTCGCCCTGGGCCCACACGCCGGGGAACTGGCTGAAATACGAGGCCCGCAGTTTTTCCTGGTGCGGGTCATTCCACAGACCGATAGGCATTGCGGGGAAGTGCCGGGTGCACACCAGTTCGCCTTTTTCGCCCACCAGCGGGTGGCCCTGGTCGTCCCACACTTCGATAGCCATTGCCAGGCTCTTGCACTGCATCTCGCCACGGCGCACCGGCAGCACCGGGTTGCCGATCACGAAGCAGGACACGATATCGGTGCCACCCGACATCGACGACAGGCATAGCTCGGGCTTGATCTCGCGGTACGCGTAGTCGTAGCTCTGGGGCGACAGCGGGGAGCCGGTAGAAATCAGGCCCTTGAGGCTGCCCAGGTCATGGCTCAGCCGCGGTTGCAGCCCGGCCTTCTCCAGGGTGGCGAGGAACTTGGGGCTGGTGCCGAACACGCTGATTTTTTCCTGGTCGATCAGGTCCATCAGGCGTTCCGGCCCGGGGTGAAACGGCGAGCCGTCATACAGCACCGCCGTGGCGCCGATGGCCAGTACCGACACCAGCCAGTTCCACATCATCCAGCCGCAGGTGGTGTAGTAGAACAGGCAGTCGTCCCGCGACAGGTCGGCGTGCAGGCCGTGTTCCTTGAGGTGGGTGAGCAGCACGCCGCCGGTGCCGTGGATGATGCACTTGGGCACGCCGGTGGTGCCGCTGGAATAGAGGATGTACAGCGGATGATCGAAGGGCACGGCGACGAAATCGGGCTCACCGCCGGGGCTGTAGAAGTCGTTCCAGAGCGCGACGTTGGCCCGGGTCTGATACTCCTCGGGACGCGCCTGCGGGCGGGCATAGGGCACGATGATCAGCTGTTGCAGGGACGGCAGCCGTTCGAGGATTTCATTGAGCTTGCTGCTTTGGTCGATGAGCTTGCCGGCGTAGCGGTAACCGGCGCAGGTGATCAGCACCTTGGGTTCTATCTGGCCGAAGCGGTCGATCACGCCCTGGGTGCCGAAGTCCGGCGAGGAGCACGACCAGATGGCGCCGAGGCTGGTGGTGGCGAGCATGCCCACCAGGGTTTGCCAGGTGTTGGGCATGCACGCGGCCACCCGGTCCCCCACGCCCACGCCGGCCGCCCGCAGGCTGCGTTGCAGGCCGGCGACATGGCGGGCCAGTTCGGCGTAGGTCAGTTGCTCGCGCTGGCCGTCTTCGCTGATCGCGACCACGGCGGGGTGATCGTCGCGGCGGCGCAGCAGGTGTTCGGCAAAGTTCAGGGTAGCGCCGGGAAACCACTGGGCGCTGGGCATCTCGGCGTCTTCGATCAGCACCGCGCTGGGCGGCGTGCGGAACTGCACCTCAAAAAACTCGACAATCGACTGCCAGAAGTCCGGGCGCTGGTCGATGCTCCACTGGTGCAGGGCCGGGTAGTCGCTGATCTGCAAGGCATGGCGATCATTGATGAAGCGCCGGAACTGGTCCATCCGGGTGTTGTGGATGCGTTCGGGGGAGGGTTGCCAGAGTATTTCGGACATAAGGAAATCTCTTTTTTATTATCTGATCTATCTAACGACACCGATCAAAATGTGGGAGCGGGCTTGCTCGCGAAGCTTTTACCCCAACCTCACGGCCACTGACCAACCGCTCCAACGCCTCACCCAACCCCGAAGCCTTGTCACCAATCAGCAAGTGCCAAACCCCACTCTCAAGCTGGCTCACACCCTGGCAACCCAGCGCCGTCAGTTGAGATTCCGACAACACCGAACCATCCCCCAACTC
>NZ_JACARZ010000080.1:0-61603 GCF_013386315.1 Pseudomonas sp. P7779
ACCCATATCAGCCGTTACCCAAATAACGGATATACACCCAAAACCCACCTCAGCCCCGCCGACTCCCCAGCCATTCCTCCCGGGTAATCTCCCAGATATCCTTGGGCAAACTCCCAGCGACAAACTGCCCCTCATCGGTCCTGACCAACCGCATCCCCGTCCGCTCGGAAATCCTCCGAGACGCCACGTTCGGCGCCGCCTTGGGCACGCGCATCACGGGCCGCTCCAGCACCTCAAACCAATACTCAGTCACCGCCGCACTGGCCTCGGCCATCAACCCCTGGCCCTGCCACTGCGGCGCCAGCCAAAAGCCGCGGTTGTTGTCCACCTCATCCATCAGGCTGACATTACCAATCAACACCCCAGGCGCGCTTTTCAGGCGGATCGACCAATGCCACTCCTCACCCCGGGCCATCGCCGGCAATGCAACCTGCTCCAGATAGCTGCGCGCACCATCCGCCGGGTACGGCCAGGGCACCAGGGCATTCAGGTAACGCACCACTTCCCAGTGCGGAAAATGCTGCTGGACACCCTCGGCATCCTCCAGCGTCAACGGCCGCAGGATCAGCCGTTCGGTATACAGCGTAGGTTGCGCATCCATGTCGTTACCAAGTGGCAGTGTTGGGAAAGTCCAGGGTCCCGCGATCCACAAAACGCATGGTGCCGAACAGGCCACCCGCGAGTTTCCCGCGCAACACGTACGGCAGGTTATTCAAACTCTGGGTCTGGCTCAAGCCAAGGGTCTGGCGCAAAACGGAAAACGCCGAAACGCTCACCGGCACCGTCAGCACCGTCTCCGAAAAGCGTGGGATCGAGCCACCCTGGTCACTCACCCCGGACGCCAGCGGCCGGCCATTGACCTCCAGGTCCAGGGCCACGCCGCTGTAGTCGATCGCGGTTTCATTGGGGTTCTGTATGCGCAGTTTCACCGCGAACCGCACTTCCAGGTCCTGGCTCTGCAGCGGCTCGATGCCCACCACGTTGATGTTCACCGGGTCGCGGTTGGGGAACAGCGCGCACGCGCTCAGGGTGAGCAGCAGCAGTGACAAAACCATGAGCTTGCGCATAAAACGGGTTCTCCTATTTCGTGACGTCCGGGTCCTGCATCACTTTGAGGGTGGAGGCTTCCGGATCAAATTCATCTTCTTCCAACTCTATGAACTCCTCAGGCAGGAAGATGTTCAGCACGATAGCGCAGAACGCCCCCACGGTGATTGGCGACTCGAAGATGTTGTGCAGTGCCTTGGGCAGCTCGCGCAGTACTTCCGGCACTGCTGCCACACCCAGGCCCATGCCCAGGGAGATCGCCACGATCAGCACATTGCGCCGGTGCAGCCCGGCTTCGGCGAGGATCTTGATCCCGGCCACGGCCACGGTGCCGAACATGATCAGCGTGGCGCCACCGAGTACCGGCTTGGGCATCAGTTGCAACACCGCGCCGATCATCGGGAACAGCCCCAGCAGCACCAGCAGTCCGGCAATGAAGTACGCCACATAACGGCTGGCCACGCCGGTCAACTGGATCACCCCGTTGTTCTGGGCGAAGGTCACCATCGGCAAGCTGTTGAAGGTGGCCGCCATCACCGAGTTGAGGCCGTCGGCCAGCAGGCCGGACTTGATGCGCTTGATGTACAGCGGGCCCTTGACCGGCTGTTGCGAGATCATCGAGTTGGCGGTCAGGTCACCGGCGGCTTCCAGGGGCGAAATCAGGAAGATCACCGCCACCGGGATAAACGCCACCCAGTCGAACGAAAAACCGTACTTGAACGGCACCGGTACGCTGATCAGTGGCAACTGGGGCAGGGCGCCCAGGTCGACGCGGCCCATCCACCAGGCCACCACAAAACCCAGGGTCAGGCCGATCACGATCGAACCCAGGCGCAGGAACGCGTTGTTGAAGCGGTTGAGCACCACGATGGTCAGCAGCACCAGGGCCGCCAGGCCCATGTTGCCGGCGGCGCCCAGGTCGCTGGCGCCATAACCCCCGGCCATGTCGGTGACGGCCACCTTGATCAGCGACAAACCCATCAAGGTAATGATGGTGCCGGTGACCACCGGGGTGATCAGCTTGCGCAGCTTGCCGATGAACTGGCTGAGCACCACTTCGATAAACGCCGCGAAGAAGCAGATGCCGAAGATCGTCGACAGGATCTCATCGGTGCCGCCGCCCCGGGCCTTGACCATGAAGCCGGCACTGAGGATCACGCTGATAAACGAAAAACTGGTGCCTTGCAGGCACAGCAGGCCCGAACCCACCGGGCCGAACTTGCGGGCCTGCACAAAGGTGCCGAGCCCGGACACAAACAACGCCATGCTGACCAGGTACGGCACTTCGCTTTCCAGGCCCAGCACGCCGCCGACGATCAGCGTCGGGGTGATGATCCCGACAAAGCTGGCCAGCACGTGCTGCAGGGCGGCAAATATCGCCGCGCTGAAGTGCGGACGGTCGTCGAGGCCGTAGATCAGGTCGGATTTATAACGGGGGCGAGGGGTTTGAGTGTCAGACAAAATACGGGCCCGGGTAGGAAAAAGGAGGCGCAGGATGCCAGAAAGTGCCAGTTGTCAGAAGTGTGAAAAAATATTTCGAAACATCCCCCATTAAATCCTCAAGCCGGCCGATACCGTTTATAGGCCCACATACCTATTACAACAGTGGCGCCAGCCGGTCAGAGCGGCGCGTTGACGCCCACTGACCGTGTCGCGGCAGGGATGCTCGCAGCCACTACTTCTAAGAGCGCCCCCTATGTCCCTTCGTAACCTGAATATCGCACCTCGAGCTTTTCTCGGTTTCGCCTTCATCGCGTTGCTTGTCGTTATTCTTGGGGTGTTTGCGGCGAACCGCATGACCCTGATTCGTCAGGCATCGGTCGACATGGGCTCCAACCAACTGCCCAGCGTCGGGTATCTGGCGACCATGACCGAAAACGTCCTGCGCCTGCGGATTCTCTCTTTTCGTGTGCTGGTAAACCGTGAGCCGGCGGCTCTGGATGAGGCTCAAACCCGCATGGGTGTGCTGGTGGACAAGGTCAAGACGGCACAGGCCGCTTATGCAGGCATGCCAGCCGGGAACGAAGAGGCGGCGCTTTACAAAACGTTCTCCCTCACGCTCGACAATTATCTGAAGGCCCAGGCCGAGATGGTTGCCCTTTCACAGCAGAACAAGGTCGAAGAGATGCGTGCCTTGATCAATAGCCGTATCAAGGATGGCACAGACCAGATGGGCGAGCAGTTGAATAAACTGATCGCCATCAACGCTGCTGACGCGAAGCAGGCCGACACCGAGGCCGGGCAAAGTTATCAGGATGCAATCACTGGCATCATCGCAGTCTCCGTGATTGCTGCGTTGATGACCGTACTGCTGGCCTGGCTGCTGACGCGCAGTATCGTGACGCCCTTGCGCAAAGCGCTGGAGGTTGCTGAAACCATCGCCGGCGGCAACCTGAGCAAACCCATCGAAGTCGACGGCAAGGACGAACCGGCCCGCCTGATCGGCGCCTTGGCCGCGATGCAGAACAACCTGCGCCAGACCATCCAGCACATCGCCGGCTCGGCCACGCAGTTGGCCTCCGCCGCTGAAGAGCTCAGCGCCGTCACCGAAGAAGCCTCCAAAGGCCTGCAACAGCAAAACAACGAAATCGACCAGGCCGCCACCGCGGTCAACGAAATGACGGCCGCCGTGGAAGAAGTGGCGCGCAACGCGGTGTCCACCTCCGAGGCGTCCAGCCAGTCCAACCAGGCTGCGCGGGAAGGGCGCGACCGAGTGGTGGAAACCGTCGGCGCGATCCAGACCATGACCCAGGACGTGCAAAACACCTCGGTGCTGATCGAAGGCCTGGCCACCCAGGGCCGTGACATTGGCAAGGTACTGGATGTGATTCGCGCGATTGCCGAGCAGACCAACCTGCTGGCCCTCAACGCGGCGATTGAAGCGGCGCGTGCCGGTGAAGCCGGGCGTGGTTTTGCGGTGGTGGCGGACGAAGTGCGGGCCCTGGCCCATCGCACGGCGCAGTCGACCCAGGAAATCGAGAAAATGGTCGCCGGCATCCAGAGCGGTACGGGTGAAGCGGTGCAGTCCATGCAGCAGAGCAACCAGCGCACCCAAAGCACCCTGGAAATGGCGCGGGCTGCCGGTGTGGCCCTGGAGCAGATCACCCAGTCCATCAGCCTGATCAACGAGCGCAACCTGGTGATCGCCAGTGCCTCGGAAGAACAGGCTCAGGTGTCCCGCGAAGTGGATCGCAACCTGGTGAACATCCGCGACCTGGCGACGCAGTCGGCGGCGGGCGCCAACCAGACCTCAGCCGCCAGTCACGAACTGTCGCGCCTGGCAGTGGATTTGAACGGGATGGTGGCCAGGTTCGTCATTTAATCTGAAATGCGATCAAAAATGTGGGAGCGGGCTTGCTCGCGAAAGCGGTGTATCAGTTGATGCATTCGGTGGCTGACACACCGCCTTCGCGAGCAAGCCCGCTCCCACATTGGCTTCTGTGGTGCTTCAGGAATCAGTTTTTCCAGGCGGCAGGGTTCACCAGGTTCTTCGGCTTCTCACCCGCCAGCGCCGCCAGCAGATTGTCCACCGCGCACTTGGCCATCGCCTCCCGCGTCTCATGAGTCGCTGAACCAATGTGCGGCGTCGCCACCACATTGCTCAAGCGCAACAACGGCGAATCATGCTGCAGCGGCTCGCGCACAAACACATCCAGCCCCGCCGCACGAATCGTGCGCTGTTGCAACGCCTCGATCAGCGCCGCCTCGTCCACCACCTTGCCTCGGGAGATGTTGATAAAGATCGTCTCCGGGCCCATCAACGCGAACTCTTCAGCACCGATCAAACCTTCGGTTTCAGCCGTCAGCGGCAAGGTCAGGCACACAAAGTCGGCTTCCCGGAGCAGGTCCGGCAGGCTGCGGTATTGCGCGTCAAAACGTTGCTCCACTGCAGGTTTTGGCGAGTGGCTGTGGTAGATCACCGGCATGCCGAACCCGAAGTGCCCACGCTGGGCCAAGGCTTCGCCAATTCGGCCCATGCCGATAATGCCAAGCGTCTTGCCGTGTACATCGCTGCCGAAATGCAGCGGGCCGATGTTCTGGTTCCAGTTGCCGGCACGCACCATATTGGCCAGCTCCACCACTCGCCGGGCGGTCGCCAGGATCAGGGCGAAGCCGGTATCGGCGGTGGTTTCGGTCAGTACGTCGGGGGTATTGCTGAGCAGGATGCCGCGCTCGGTCAGGTAGTCGATATCGTAGTTGTCGACACCAACCGACACGCTGGCCACCGCCTCAAGGTTTGGCGCCAGATCCAGCAGTTTGGCATCCAGGCGCAGGCTGGCACCGAGCAAGCCCTGAGCGGTCGGCAAGGCTTCACGCAGTTTGGCCAGGCCGCTTTCATCCAGCGATTCAATAAGCGTGACCTCGGCCTGTTCATGCAGGCGGGCCATCAGCGGTGCAGAGAGTTTCTTGTAGAGCACGACAGACTTTTTCATCAGGTCTTTACCTTCAATTCAAGGGATTGCAGCGGGGCGCGTTCGCGGTCGCTGGCGCCGGGCTTGAGAAAGATCGTCAACACCACCGACACCAGCAGCGCACCGCTCATCAGCAAGTACGAGGCGCCGGGCGATCCGGTGCTGCTGTTGAGGTAGCCCACCAGATACGAACCGCCGAACGAACCGAGGGCGCCCATGCTGTTGATCAGCGCCATGGCACCGCCGGCGACGTTGGCCGGGAGGATTTCCGGGACGATCGCAAAAAACGGCCCGTAAGGCGCATACATACAGGCCCCGGCGATCACCAGCAGGGTGTACGACCACCAGAAGTGTTCGGCGCCGAGCACGTAGGACGCATAAAACGCGATGGAGGCGATCAGCAACGGTGGCCACACAAAACGTTTACGTTTTTGCAGTTTGTCCGAGCCCCAGGACACCGCCAGCATGCCGATCACCGCCGCCAGGTACGGCAGCGCCGACAGCCAGCCGGCCTCGACCATGTCCATTTTCAGGCCGGCCTTGAGGATCGACGGCAGCCACAGCACGAAGCCATACACGCCAATGCTCCAGCAGAAAAACTGCAGCGCCAGGATGATCACCTTGGGTGAGCGAAAGGCCTCGGCGTAGTTCTTTACCGCCTTGATGCCCACTTGTTCTTCGGCGAGGGCGGTTTCCAGGTCTTTTTTATGCTGGGCGCTCAGCCATTTGGCGTCGGCGGGTTTTTCATCCGCCAGCTTCCACCAGATAAACGCCCACAGCACCGCCGGCAAACCTTCGATGATAAACATCCAGCGCCAGCTGAAATGCTGCACCAGGTAGCCCGAGACCACCGACATCCACATCATGGTCACCGGGTTGCCGAGGATCAGGAAGGTGTTGGCCCGCGAGCGTTCCGCGCGGGTGAACCAGTGACACAGGTACACCAGCATCGCCGGCATCACGGCGGCTTCGACCACCCCGAGCATGAAGCGGATCACGATCAGCATGTAGGCGTTGGACACCATGCCGGTCAGGGTGGCCAGGCCGCCCCACAGGATCAGGCTGACGAAAATCAGCTTCTTCACGCTGCGTTTCTGCGCGTAGATCGCACCGGGCACCTGGAAGAAAAAGTAGCCGAGGAAGAACAGCGCGCCGAGCAATGACGACATGCCCGGGGTGATCATCAGGTCTTCGGCCATCCCGGAGGCGGCGGCAAAGCCGTAGTTGGCGCGGTCCAGGTACGCCAGGCTGTAGGTGATAAACACGATGGGCATGATGTACCACCAACGGCGGGTGGCGAGTTTCAACGGTTCCATAAGGTTGCTCCTGAGCTTGTTGTAGTTGTGGCAACAGGTAACTCGGTGATGCTGATTAACCGGCTTTCTGGGTGTGGGGCAGATCGGTCCTGAACGGCAAGCCTTCCATGTCGCCACGGCTCTGCACCGCGCGGCTGCCGATCCAGTTGCCGCGCTGCACGGCTTCGCTGAAGCTCAGGTTTTCCAGGAGCGCGCTGATCATGCCCACGGCAAACCCATCGCCGGCGCCGACCGTGTCGACCACCTTGGCCACTGGCACGGCGGCGACAAACCCCTGGTCCAGCTGGGTGCGGTAATACGCGCCGTGGGGCCCGAGCTTGATGGCCACGGCTTCCACGCCCTGGTCGAGGTAAAACGCGGCGATGTCGGCCGGGTCTTCAAAACCGGTGAGCAAGCGGCCTTCGCTCAAGCCCGGCAACACCCAGTCCGCCAGGCAGGCGAGGGCGTTGATTTCGCTGATCATGCGTTGCTCGTTCGCCCACAGGGACGGGCGCAGGTTCGGGTCGAAGGACACGCTGCGCCCGGCCTCGCGCATTTGCGTCATCAACTGGCGCGACAGGTCGCGGGTGGCGTCCGACAGCGCCGGCGGAATGCCGGTGGCGTGCAGGTGCCGGGCTTGCAACAGCTCAGGCTTGATCGCCTCGACCGACAGATGGCTGGCGGCCGAGCCACGGCGGAAGTACTCCACCTGCGGATCATCGCCGGCTTCCTCGCGGGACTTGAGTTGAAAGCCCGTGGGGTGCAGCGGGTCCACCGCCACATGGGTGCAGTCCAGGCCTTCGTTCTGCAAGGTGTCCACCACGAAGCGCCCGAGGGAATCGGCACCCACGCGGCTCAGCCATGCGACGTTGAAGCCCAGGCGTGACAGGCCGATGGCGACGTTGCTGTCGGCGCCGGCAATGCGCTTGTGAAACTGGGCAACCTGGGCCAGGTCGCCGGTCTGTTCGGCGACAAACATCGCCATGGTTTCACCAAACGACAGGATATCGATCTCAGACATGTGCGTTCTCCACGCGTGGCTGGCCGAGGACGGCGAGGGCGGCGACCTGCTGGGCGGTGACCTGCACCAGGTCATTGCCTTGCAGCGGAAATTCCACGGCCCGGGTAATACCTTGAGTCATGTGCTTGAGCAGTTGTTCCCACAGATGCAGGTCGGCGGCGCCCGGCGGCAGGGCCACCAGCTTGCCGTCGGCGCGGCGGGCCACGGCCTTGCAGTGCAGGTAGTCCACATGCCGGCCCAGCAGGCGCGCGGCGGTGGTCGCGGATTGGTCCTGCCATTGCCAGTTGCCGATATCGAAGGTCATTTTCACCGGCACCGCCAACCGCTCGACTTCGTTGAAAAAGCGCTGCATCGGCTCAATGCGCCCGCCGTGCAGGGTCTGGTCGTTTTCCACCAGCAGCTTGACCGGATGCCGGTTGAGCAGGGCGCTCAAACTGTCGAGGTCGTTGGTGTCGGTGAAATAGCCCAGGGAGACTTTCAGCCAGCGGGCGCCGAATGCCTGGGCGCGGTCGAGGGTGGCGGCCAGTTCGGCATTGGGCTGCGAGCGACCGGCCACCCAGAGTTCCAGGGGCGATGAGAACACGCACTCCAGGCCTTGATCGGCTGCAGCTTGCGCCAGCTCATGGGGTTGTTCGGTGGTCAGCAGCTCTTCGCGCCATTCGATGCGTTGCGCGCCGGCGGCAGCCAGCACCTCGACGAAACTCAACTGGCCTTGCTGGCGGACCAGGTCGGCGCCGTAACTGGAAAGGCTGATGGAGACGGGGTATTTATGCATTGTTGTGGACCTCTGAAACCGGTTTCATTTTTATTCGCAAAATAAACGTGTGGGAGCTGGCTTGCCTGCGATGGCGGCGGTCAGCCGCCTACTGCTTCGCCGGAGAAACCGTTATCGCAGGCAAGCCAGCTCCCACAAGGGATTGGGTCGAGCCCCGGATAATCAGTTGTGGCAAGAAGTCCAGGGTGCGCGTCGGCTCGGTATCGCCGCGCAAACGCTTGAGTAAACAGTCAAACGCACTGGCGCCGATGGCCTCGGTGGGCTGGGCGAGGGCGGTGATGCCGTTGCCCACCAGCGGGTACCAGTCGAGGTCATCCAGGGCGATCAGGCCCACGTCATCAAACAGGTCGCAGCCTAGATTTTTCAACGCACGGGTACACGCCAGTGCCGCGATTCCGTTGGCGCAGAACAACGCCTTGGGGCCGGATTTGCCTAGAAACTTTTGCAGACGCTGTTCCAGTTCGCCGTCCAACTCGAGTACGGCGCCGGTCAACGTCGGACGGTTGGTCATCTCCGCCTTGAAACTGTCCAGGCGCTCAAGCCGCGAGCTGGTGCCGTCGGTGGCTTCAGTCACCAACAGCAGGTCGCGATAGCCTTGCTGTTCCAGATGCTCCACGGCCATGCGCACCGCCACCGGGTTGTCCAGCCCTACCAGGTCGCTGTGCAGCGGTTCGACCTTGCGGTCCACCAGCACCAGGGGCATTTCCCGTTGCAGTTCCAGCAATTGGTCCAGGTGATGGCCGAGGGTATTCACGATCAGCCCTTCGATATTGTAGGCACGCAGGGCCGCCAGGTGCTGGCGCTCCTGCTCGTCATCGCGGTCGGTGTTGCACACCACCAGGCTGTAGCCGTGCTGGCGGCAGGCGGTTTCCACGCCATACATCACGGCAATCGAATAGGGGTTGCGGATATCGGCTACCAGCATGCCGATCAGGCGGGTGCGCCCGCGTTTCAGGCCGCGGGCCATCTGGTTGGGGCGATAGCCCAGCTCATCGATGGCCTGCTCGATGCGCAGGGCGATGGCATCGGAGAGCAGGGCACGGTCGTCGCCGATAAAGCGCGACACGCTGGCCTTGGATACACCGGCGCGCTCGGCGACGTCCAGCATGGTCACGCGGCTGCGTTGGGCGGCGGAAAAAGTAGTCACGGCGGCGGCCTTTCTTATTGGATTTATCTGGGTTCCAAGGCGAAACCAATTGCTGAAACCGGTTTCAGGAAACACCAAGTAGGAAATTTCGTCAAGCGCTGCTCAGTAACCGCCCTGGCAGCAAGGCCGAGCAAAAAGCGACGAATGGAGGGGGCTACCTGTTAATTCTGACAGTATCCGGCCGGAGGAATCGGGCGCTTAATTCTCTCAACGCCACTTGGTATACACACGCCGCCTGCCGGCAGGCCACTGTCCACCGTGTTGAGGATTAAACCCATGTCTGACGTCTCTGAATCCACTTACCTGATCAAACCCTTGGGCGCGGACGACGGGGGCACTGTGTTGCTGGACCCGATGGACATACCCGGCGTCGACAGTGGTGACCCCCGGGGCGTGATCCCGCGCTCGCGCCTGCAGGGCCCGCTGCAGGTCAACATTCCGATGTGGAACCCGCGACCCGAGCCGCTGCTGGATGAGCCGCACATCGTGCGCCTCCGCTGGGTGTGGGCGGGTGTCGATGAGGTGGTTGATTCGCGGCAGGTGTTTGGCCCGCCACCCCCTTTGCCAGCGGTGATCTCACTGGAGGTGCCCCTGTCACGATTGACTGATGAGGGCTCCGGCACCGCGCAACTCTACTACACGGTTCAGGACTCCTTTGGCGGCGTCAGTGTGCTGAATCCCAGGAGAACACTCACCATCGATCTGGACTCGCCTGAGTTACTGAACCCTCTGGATACTGTGGATTTTGTAGTTGCCCCGACCCCGAACGTCGATGAGCAATACCTGCTCGATAACGTGCCGGTGGCGTTCAATATTCCGTTCTACACCGTGCGCGCGGACAGGGACCGGATTGAATTCTACCTGTCCAACCGGGATAACCCGCCGCTAAGCGCGGCGGACGCCGAGTACGTGATCGCGTTAGCCTCAGACCCGCTGGTTGCTTACGTGGACCCCGATATTTTTCGCAGGTTGAACAACGGTGACGCCTATATTTTCTACCGCATTTTTGACGAGGCAGGCAATTTCAGCAGCCAGAGTGCCGGACTGCTGTTTCAGCTGGCACTGACGCCGTTGCCGAGCAACTTGCCGCGTCCGCAAATTCGGCCACCGGCATACGACGACAGCCTGATCAAGCGCGATGATGCACGTCGTGGCGTGTTCATGCGCATTGACCCCGCCTACGACGATTGGGCGCCGGGGGACCAGGTAATCGCCTATTGGAATGCCCGTCCGACAGTCCCGCAGCCGGTACTGAGCTTCCCTTGTGATGTGGAAATTCCATGGCTGACCCTCAGGGGGCCTGCGCCTGTACTGGTTCCCGAAGCGGCGGTGGTGCGCTACGAAATCATTCGCGGAGCCCTGCCTCCATTTCGTTCCTTATCGGAACGGTTCAATGTCGACCTGACGATTGCCGGCCAGGACCATCCCAATGCGCCCGCATTGCTTAACCCGACCCTGGCCAGCGTCACGGTGATAGGGCGCGGCTCCAAGACTCCCAATCAGCTCAATCATCTGGATCGTGGGCTGGCTGCCCAGGCATATGTTCCTTTGTTTGCAGATCCGGTTGCGGGTCAATTGCTCAGTCTGTTCTGGAACGGTGTTGGCCCGGTGGCCAGCCATCCCGTGCAGTTGGGGGAGGTAGGAGGGCAGTTGGTGTGGTTTACCGATATTCCCTGGAATCTGATCGAGGGGACGGTCAATCCACGTCTGCCGGTCCATTACCTCACCAGTAATGGGGTCAACGAACAACAGTCGCCGCCAACTTTTGTGAATGTCGATGTGACGGCGCTGATTGATTTTACTCCTCCGCAAGTTCAGCACACCCTCACTAGCGAGTATGTGACCTGTTGTTCTTCGCCTTCGCCTTTATATGGCGTGCATTGGTTGATTCCGGGCAATATCGGCCTGCAACTTAACGACGAGGTGCGTTTTCACTGGCAAGGCTATGCGCGTAATAACTGGGTTGATCCTATTGCTGGCACTGAATACGAAGAAACCATCCAGGTGCTGCAACCCCATATTGATAACGGTATTAAAGTTGTGGTGGAACCGTTCGACCGGACCCTGGAGCCTATGCGCGAATACGGTTCAGCTGTCGCCAGTTTCGAAGTGTGGCGCAACCTGGGCAAGGTGGGTGACTCCCGGCCAGACGTCAAGGGGAGCGGACATATCCGTGTCGACCTGACCTTTCCAACGGGTGGGTTTTGTAAACCCGGGGATGTCATTAGTTGCACCAGTGATGGAAAGGCAACGTTGGTCAAAGATTAAAGGACTGGATGTATTTGTTGTTGTGCAGGGAATAGTCGGCGTGTGATAGGCGTGCAAGCGCTTTGTCTCGCGACGCGAACGGCTACGTCAATGGTAGGGAAGTGTGGGTGAGATGTAATTCGTCTTAATATCTGGAGACACGTAATGAAAAAGGACACGCTCGACTTTATCCGTAACTATGCAAAGAATCGAAGTGCCAATACGAGTGATGACGCCTTGGCTGATGGTATTCTTGAAGGTGAGGTGCCTGGCTACCCTGGATTGCTTTCACGGGAGTACAACCTGCGTGAGAATTTGAATTTCTCTATTCCACTATGGCCTGACGCCGATACCCATCCGTTTCTTGACGATCAAGTCAGTGTTTGGTGGAAAAATTTCGATGACACCGAGTGGGGCACGCCCATTTATAATTTCACCGTTGTTGCCCCAGGGCCTGAGACAGTGGTGAACATTGCTCAAGGTCGGCGGCCCGCGGGGCGGTACCAAATCAAGTACGGAATTAACGTACGTGGCGTTGACAACTATTCCGAATCAGATCCGCAGACCATTGTCGTTGACCTGACACCACCGTATGCCATTTCCCCCGATGCACCGCCGGCGCCGATTCCGCCTGCCGACCTGCCGACACCTGCCGACCGCGACTACTTTGAAAGCAAGCCCAATGAGTCTGCAGTGTTTACGATCCCGGATTATGTGGCGCATGGTCGGGCAGACGGCGATTGGGCGTATCTTTACTATAATGGCTCCGATACGCCCTATGCACCCAACCCGCCCGATCCTTCGCCACGCTGGAATCTGCCTGCGGACCTGAGCTTTCCATTGCCATTATCCGTGGTTGACGCCAATCCGGATGGCCTGCGCAATTTGCGGTATGAGTTGTTCGACGCGGCAGGGAATTGGGCGCGGCTTTCGACTGCCTACGAGATGGACGTGGGCCTGTTTCCAGCGCCCGAGAACCTGCTGGCCCCCCTGGTTGACCGAACCTCACCCCCCGGCGATGTATTGATTGATCGGGCGGACGTTGCGCTGGACGGCGGCATGATCGTGCGTATTCCTGAATATACGAACTTTCTGCGCGGCGTCGATGGAGATGAATTCCTCGTCACATTGAGGACAAGCATCACCACCGTTAACTTGGAGGCCCAGCCACTGGGCAACAGCCGTTTCCCGGCGGAGGTTTACGTTCCGTACAGGGTGCTGGAAATCCTGTATGGGGCCACTCGAGGGCTATTGCCGTTGACGGTTTCCTATGTGGTGCGGCGGCGGTCTGTCAACAACCCGGCGACACCGACCACCACCGTCAACCTGGACCTGTTTGTTGTCGGCCCCACTCCCATTGGCCCGGACCCGATCAACGATGACCTGCTGCCCGTAGTCGTGAACGGGGTGGACGCAACCGGTACCGAGGGCCCCGACGACGAACTGGAGCGCGACCACGCCAACCGGCCTGCAATTGCTCGGGTAACGTTATGGAGTACGGCACCCACACCGGATGCCAGCGACTTTACGATCCGCCTTTACTATTCGGGCGAACTCGTTGCTACCCAACCGGTGACCGGCGCCTCGGCTGGCCAGGTGATTCCGCTCTCAATCCCGTGGAGCTTCATTGAGCGTCATGGCAATGGCCGCAAGACGGTGTTCTACACCATTGCCCAAGGGGCCAGCACCAACCGCCAGTTTTCCCCTGACACCACGGTGACGGTGAATGCCAACTTCAAAGAGCTTGCCCCGCCGGTGGTACGACATCTGTCGGACGCAGGCGCGATCAACTGCACTACGTTCAGGCCTGAAAATCCTCCCGGAAACGTTGTGGTGTTTATCCCGCCTTCGGAGCACTTTGAACTGAGGATGGTGGTTACGCTGCACTGGCAGGGCTACAGCGACAATGCAGGAATGGTAGCGGTCCCGGCAGCAGTGGGTCGTGTGGACTCCATACCGCTCACGCAAGCCATGATCAATTCTGGGTTCGAGTTGCTCCTGGGGCCCTATGAGACCATCTACAAACCCATCCAGCCCCACTCGGGTGCAAGGCTGGCCGGCTCCGCGCGGATCTGGTACACCATCAACCTGCCTGAAGGACCATTACCTTCCGATGAAGCGCATCCTCTTGTTCGCGGGGTTCGGATAGGTGGAACGAATGGCTTTTTCTGCGACGGTACTGCCGTCCCGCTTCCTTGATACTTGTTTGAGCCCTAATGCCAAAGAGGAGCCTTGCTCCTCTTTGGCATTTTTGCCGTTGGGTCGACTACAAACTGCATTCACTTTCAGCACAGCACCTTGGGATTAGTCCTACAGATGTTGGGAACAGCTCTGGGTACCTTGGGCGCCGCTTGATTGGCAGGGTCCACACGCTTTTCGGAACCGGCCAGTTTTTTTCCGTAAAGGAACGCCAACCCAGAGGTCCGTAAAGATGTCAGCTCCATTCAATTTCAAACCAACTCCCTTAAGCCTTGCCTTCAAGGCCAAGGCCGTCACACTGCTGATGCTCATGGCGCAGCTGTCCGAAGCGCGTGTCGTGACCGGCCCGGATGAAACGGTGGGGCCTGGCCCGCGCCCTGACACTTTTGAATTGCGTGCAGGTTCCCGCCTGACGGTTCATGGAGTGCCCACCCTGCAAATCACTGCCAATTCCGCAACCCTGATTGTCAATGCCGGCAGCAGCACCCGGGACATTGCCGCAATCAACTCCGACATCCGCATCGATGGTTCGGACGTCATTGCGCGGGATTCGGGAAGGGCCGGGGTTCATGTCACGGGCAGCAACGTGCTGATCACCAACAGCAACGTTACCCACAACAACGGAACCGGGCTGGCAGCGGCCCGTTCCCTGGGCGCCACCAATGGTTCCAGCGTCACGGTCGTCAACAGTCACATCACCGGCAGCACCCGCGGTGCCTCGGCCAGTGCCCACAGTGTGCTGGACCTGACCGATTCGCGTGTCGAGGCGACCGCAGATGATGGCGTGGGTATCGAACTGTTCAATGGCCAGGCCCGTGCGTTCAATACCAGCATCGTTGGTGGAGACATTGGCGTGAAGATGGGCGTGGATAACGACCCGACTTTGGCCAGCAGCCTGATCCTCGACCGCTCGAGCGTCGAGGGCAAGACCGGTTCGGCGATTCAGGTCGGCTCGTTCCGGCCCGGGGAATCCACCCTTGCTGATATTCATGTACTCAATGGCTCCACGCTGACCGGCGCAAACGGTGTGCTGCTGGAAGTCATGAATGGCGCCACCGCCAACATGAACGTCGACCGCAGCTTCCTGGTCGGTGACGTGGTGGTCGAAGACGGCAGCACCGCCAGGTTGCAGCTCAACAATGGCTCCTGGCTCACCGGCAAACTGCAGAACGTCGCCGAGTTGAGCGTCAATTCAGCGTCCCACTGGATGCTGGTGGATGACAGTTCAGTCGGCGACCTGATCATGGGCGGCGGCACCGTGCACTTTGGCGGCGCCGATGAGTTCTTCCAGTTGGACGTCAACAGCCTGTCGGGTGACGGCAGCTATGTGATGCACACCGACTTCAGCACCGGCCAGACCGACTTGCTCAACGTCAACGGGGTTGCCACGGGCAACCACAGCCTGCTGTTGGCGGCGACCGGCTCCGAGTTGGCGAGTGCCTTGCCGATTCGTGTGGTGCACACCGAAGGTGGCGATGCGCACTTCTCGCTGGACGGCGACACCGTGGATGTGGGCGCCTATTCCTACGGGCTGAAGAAGGAAGACACCGACTGGTACCTCGACCCTAACCGTCGTGGCACCAGCAACAGCACCAAAACCGTGATGGCGTTGTTCAACACGGCCCCCACCGTGCTGTACGGCGAGATGTCCCTGCTGCGTACCCGCATGGGTGAACTGCGTTTCAGCGACGGCCAGAGCAACGGGTTCTGGATGCGTGGCTACGGCAACAAATACGAGGTAGCCGGGAACAAGGACGGTGGTGGCTACACGCAAAACCAGCGTGGCCTGAGCCTGGGGGCCGATGCGCCATTGTCGGGCGGAGATGGCCAGTGGATGGCCGGTGTCATGGCGGGTCACAGCACGTCCGACATCAGCGCCAACACTTCCGGCAGCGGCAAGGTCAACAGCTACTACCTGGGGGGGTATGCCACCTGGATCGACGACGAGAGCGGGCTGTACTTCGACGGCGTGGTCAAGCTCAACCGCTTGCACAACGAGGTCAACGTGACCATGAGCGACGGCAAGCGTGCCAAGGGCAACTACACGCAGAATGCCGTGAGCGCATCGGCGGAAGTCGGCCGGCATATCAAGCTCGACGATGGTTACTTTGTAGAACCGTACTCGCAACTGAGCACAGCGATTATCCAGGCGCAAAGTTACGAGCTGGACAATGGCCTGCAGGCCAAGGGTGATCGCAGCGCCTCCGTGGTGGGCAAGCTCGGCGTGACAGGTGGCAAGAATATCCAGCTGGAGAGCGGCGGGGTGCTGCAGCCCTACCTGCGTACAGCGTTGGCCCATGAGTTCAACCACAGCAACAAGGTCAAGGTGAACGACCAGCGCTTCAACAACGATGTGTTCGGTTCGCGTATTGAAGTGGCAGCGGGCGTGGCGATGTCGGTGTCGAAGAACGTCAAGCTGCACGCTGATATTGAACATGCCCAAGGCAAGAAGGTGGATCAGCCGTGGGGGGTTAATGTGGGAGTGCGTTACGATTTCTAGGAAACAGGGGTAAAGAAAAAAGGAAGCCGAGGCTTCCTTTTTTTGTGGGTGGGTTTTTGGGAGTTGAATAAATCTGTCCCGGTTATTTGCTAAAACGGAGTGATGCACCATGCCGGCCAATTCGGCAGTCCGTTAATGGAGTAAATTGGTGTTCCGCTGTTTGACGCCTGAACAAAGTAATACCACCTGCCGCTAGCATCGAAATAACACAATCCGTACGGAATTGAGCGAGCCGGAGGGGTGTAGCGTGTTTGCAGTAGCGTCCAACTGGAAACTATGCTGCCTCCAATTGATCTCATCCAATTTATTTGAGCTTGTGGAGATTGCTGTGTTTCGTTAATGCGTAGTTGAAAAATATTGGAAACAACCACTGCATACGCTCGCGAGACGTTGTTCCTGTCTCTCACAGTAATAGTCGCTTGACCGTTACGGAGGCCGGTTACTTTGCCTGTGTTGGCGTCCACAAAAGCAACATTAGGGTTGCTGGAAGCGTAGCTATAGTTACTCACGCCGCCGCTTGCTGTGCGGGTTGCTGTATTGCCTGGCCAGTCCAGCCCGGTTGCTGGCCAGTTAGTGACCACCTTAATACCATTCAAATTAAGCTGGCTTTGATCGATCGTCAGTGAAGAGATAATGCTGTAACTTGCAATGGGGAAGGTAATTGCGGCTGACTCAACACTACTGCCATCAAAAGCCACTTTGCAGGTTACGGTAATGGTGCTGTTGTTGGGTAGCCCATCCAGCCATGAGCGCAGCACAGGCTTATTCACCAAGCCGGTAGATACTTCTCCCGCCTGCAGGCTGTAGTTTGTCAGCACGTTCAAAGGCGCGCTACCGGACCTGGAGAGTTGTACCCAAACCTTCTGCCCTGCAACAGCCAACGGCCATGGTGCAACGCTGAGCGTGGCATTACCGCTGAAATTGTTCAGGTTCAGAACGCCGCCATTGGCAATCCCGTTAATAGACGGCCGAGGCAGGGCCGACGACGGAACGCGGTTAACGCTCAGCTTCTGGGGCTCTGACGGGACAATATTCGTCCCTATCGTCGCCATATAACGGAGCTCGATCAATTTGCCCGCGCTGTTGGCGAGGATGTCCCGGCTGATCTGAAAGTCGACGCGCTTATTGGTGTTACCGTTCTGCGCCGGGATGGTCGCCATGGTGCCGTTCGGGTAAATCCACTCGAGGGCGATGCGGTGGGCCGCGGTCATTTCGTTATAGGCCACCGCCACATAGGCGTTGTTCTGCCAGTCCTGTGGGTCGATGGTCAAGGTGGCGCCTTGCAGGTTGGCAAAGGCCGGGCGCGGCAATGTGGCGGGGATCGACTGGATAATATGCTCGCGTACACCAAACAATACTGCGGTGTTTTTATCAGTGCTTTCGGCCAGGCTGACCCAGAAGCGAATGGTCAGGTGCGACTCGTTCCTGAGGCCTTGCAGCTCCGCCAACGGTATGGGTTGCGAGACACCCAGGGTGGCGCTTTCTCCAACAGGGGCGGCGATAAAAGTGTCCAGGTTGAACGCACTGCCGTCGGTGTTGGTACCCGTGTATTGCAGCCACATGAACTGCTCTTCAAAGGCCAAAGGCCAGGCCGCCACACGGGTGCGGGCTTGAGCGACGAGCTCGTTCGTCGGCAGGATCACGCTGTTGCCGACCCCGTCGATGGTTGGTGTGGGTAAGCCACTCAACGGCAGCAGGTCCAGGTTCAGAGTATCCGACTCATGGAGAAACCCGCTGCGGGTAAAACTGTATTGCACACTGATGCGGTTACGCTCGTTGCGAATGCCCTTGGCAATGGTACGAGCCTCTATCGGTACACCCACTTCATTGGTGTCGGGGTTGCCCCAACCCGTTTCGACGGTGCTGCCCAGCAGATCGGCCGTCACCCATTTCACTGAAAACGATTCGCTCTCGCGCATGCGCCGGTATTTCACCAGCACCGTTGCACCCGATTGAGCTGCCAGCGGGTCAAGCCGGTCAGGGTACTGCTCGGCTTCCACGACTTCAGGCGCATCCAGTTCCACGCCACGGCCCACGGTCAGGAGGGTTGTAAACGAGCGCAAGGTGAGTTTCGGCAGCGGGGTTTCGCGTTCCAGGCTGTAGGTGATGCGCAGTTGGCCATCGAAGTTGTTATCCAGCACCGCACGGCTCACCGGCAGTACCAGTGGCTGGCCCTGTGTCGCACCGTTGATCGTCACCGAACCGCTGGCGGAACCGCCTGTGCCCGTGCCCACAATGTTCCATTGGATATGGTCGCGGCTCCTGGTTGCCGTATAGGGTAGCGTCAGCAGCACGCTGTCGCCCACTACGTCAACCGGGTCAACGTTGTCGTCAATCGCCCCCTGCAGGGTGGGAGCAGGCATGGTTTCGAGGCGTTCGTCGATGCGTACTGTCAGCACCCGGGATTTGCGTTCAATCAGCGCACCGTAGGCATGCAACTGGCTGTCTGCGCCGTCATCGACCAGGTAATACACCGCGACATCACCGAGCCCCTTGAACTGTTGCAGTATTTCGCTTGGAACCCGGCGCGTGCCACCCTGGTCCCCGGCCAGTTGCGGGTCGGAATAGCGCATTCCACCACCCCCTGGAACAATCTGCTCGATGACCAGGGTTTCCATCGAATCGTAGGCGTGTGGCTGGTACGACGGGATGCTGATAAACGCATCATCGTCGGGGTTGATCAGGCCCAGCTCGCTCGGGGTCACGGTCACTGCCGGCATCGAGGTCGGTGTACCCACCACCGTCACGGTGACACTGCCAGACTGCCCGAGGTGGCCACCGGTGGCCGTGTGCCAGACGAATGAAGCCCTGAACGAGCCGCCGATGACGCGCTCGATCAAATCGCGGTCCACCGGGAAGATCTCTTCCCGACCGTTCCTGACTTCGACAGGATCAAGCACCAGTTCTTCGATCGTGCCGTCCGCCAGTGTGGCCGTCAGGGTAATCGTGACCTGGTTAGGGGGCAGCGGGGCCGGTGTCACCCGTGGGGTCTGCAACAGGATTTCGAACAGTGAATTACTTTGCGTGTCGTAATCGATTTGCCGGCTTTCCGCGTCATCCACCAGGAAAAACGGCGCGCTCATCAAGCTGGGATCCAGTTCGGCGACCAGTCCATACGGCTTGGAGTACTGGTATTTTTCCCCTGAGTAATTCTGAACCACATCGAACACCCTGAAGCGCAGGGTGAGTGCGCCGTTGAGGCCGCCCTTGAGAATATTTTCCTTGCTGATAAATACCCTGATCGGCTGGATACCGGCGGCCTCGGCGGCCGTGACCAGGTGCCTGATCTCAACTCCGTCCCAATAGAACTCAATGGTGTCGTTCTTGCGCACGTTCGGATAGGGCGCAATCACGGCGTATAACCCGCGACTGATCGTCTCCATGTTGATCGTGCTGCTTTCGGGCAAGCCGTCGACACTCAGGCTGAGTTTACTGTGCCATTTGTCGTCACCATTGTTCTCTATCCCGCCGGGACGGGTGGTCTTGATCAATATGCTTTGCATTGGCGAGCTGCTTTCCTGGCCGCTGCCTGCGCGCAGTACCCGCGCGCGCACTTGCACTTCACCTTCAGGCATGCGTTCGGCGATGACGTACATGCCATAACGATCCTGGTCCATCTCGACGACACCAGACGCCAGAAGATCGTTATTGAGGTACAACTCAAAGGCGTCGAAGATGGCCCAGGTGTGCCATTTTTCCAGGACGAAATACGCATAGGGCTGAACATGCCGAATGCCCAGGCCATAGGCGTAAGGTTCATCGGGATACTGGTCAAGCGAGACCGGCGGGAACGCCGAATAGGGCGGGGCCAGGTCTTCAGCCGTGATCACCGGCAGGGGCGCGGGCTCAAGGAGGGCCAGGGGGCTGTCGGAAACAGGTACACCTGGGTCTTCAATGACCGAGGCATTGTCATCGGGGTCGATCGGTTGGTTGGGCATGCTGACCACTCCTTGCTGGAAGTCACGCACAGCGCTGGCTGTGCATATAGGCAAGGGAAATCAAACACCCGCAGCCCCGATAGCGGATAGCTGTGAAAACTGACAGTGCCGACGAACGGTTGTGTCTACACCCAGACGCTCAGCCAGCTTGAGACCAGCAACAACACCGCCATGCAGCGGTTGAACCGTTGCATGGCCTTGGGCGAGCGAAACACCCGGCTGCTTCCAACCCCCAGCAATGCCCACGCGCCGAGGCACGGCAAGGCGATCACAAAGAACGCCAGCGACAGGTACAGCACATGGCTCTGGCGTTCATCGCCATTGCCGGCAAACACGCTCACCACCGCCAGGGCCATCATCCAGGTCTTGGGGTTGACCAGTTGCAGGCTGGCGGCGCCGGCCAGGCCCAGGGTTTTTTGCACGGCAGCCGGGTCGATTGACTCGGCGGGGGCGCTGAAAATCTGCCAGGAAAGGTAGCTGAGCCAGGCGACCCCCAGCCATTGCATCGCTGCCTGCACCCGGGGCCAGTGCGCCAGCGACTGGCCAACGCCGGAGCCTACCAGCAGCACAATCCCCGCCGCCCCCGCGCATGCGCCCAGCACGATAGGCAGTGCGGCTTTGAAGCCATACCGTGCGCTGTTACTCAGCACCAGGATATTGGTGGGGCCAGGGGTGATGGAGGCTACAAAAGCGAATAAAAGGAAGGGCAACAGGGTAGGGAACATGGTGGGGCGACTCCGTAGGTGGGACGATGGAGTCGATGGTTGCAGGGGCGTGGTGGCGTGTCTGGAAGGTTTGAGCAGGGCAAGCGCATCGGTATATGAGGCAGGGGGAGTGGGGGATAAAAAGACGGGACAAATCCATGACTAAGATGGATTTGTCCCGGTGTTGGCTGTGACTTATAAAGCGATGACTGTCACTTTGTCGTCGATAAAGTCGGCTGTATAAAGTCTTGAACCGTCGGGTAATACGCAAGCATCGTAGGCGCGGCGCGGGATATCAATGCTGCCTATTATCTCCTCTGTGCGCGTATCAAAGGTTAGAAGTGTTCCTGGATTACTAGTGGTTACCACATACGCGCGTGCAATTTGTTGATTGACGGATATGTCAGTGCTCCGACTGCCGCTAGGGAGCAAAATGGTTTTGTGAAGTGTGTGGCTGTCAGTATTGAAGATGAGTATTTCACGTAACGTCGTGCAATACATGAGCGATGTATTATGAGGGTCGGCCGCGAGTGAGTAAGCAAATCCTGGTAGCTCGATTGTTGTAGTTATCTTGTAAGTGGTGGTGTCAATTACAAATAGTGCGTTTACACCGGTCCTGATCGCCCCGTGGGTATAAAAACTGCTCCCGTCGGCGCTAAAGGCCATTGCGTAGGCTGTGCTCCCTACGCCGTTTGCGGACACAGGTATCGAAGCCAAGTGGCGCCCACTATTGGCATCGTAGATGTCAATGCTGAGTGGACTTTTGGTATAAAGTTGCGTACCACTCGAGTTGAGTACCAGCTCAAATGCTGAGGAGGGGATAGAAAATCTCCTGATAATATTGAAGTTTGTGGTGTTTATTGCTCTGACTTCACGTCCAACTCCGATTATGTATAGAATTGAGCCGTCTGGCGAAATTGCGCAGTTGTTTGAAGTTACTTCTAGGATTGTGCGAATTACGCTATTGCTGGCGGTATCGATAACCGATATCCCGTATTGCGAGGTTGTATATACTCGTCTACTGTCCGGGCTTGCAATTGTCGAGAGAGGAAGGCGTGCCACGTCAATAGCGCCAATAATTCCCACCCGTCTTACAACGCTATACGTCGTCTGCTGAAACACCACCGCGCTTGATTCATCGTCACTGCCATCAAACGTCACCTTGCACGTCAGGGTAAATATCCCGCCGTTTGCCAGGTAGAGGAACCAGCTGCGCTCGACGGCTTTGCTCGCCAAGCCGTTCCTGGCTTCCGCCGAGGTAATGCTATAGCCGTCGAGGATGTACAACGGTTCTACCCTGTCAGCAGTGCATGTCAACCAGACTTTTTGCCCTTGTTTACTCAAATCCCATTTAGCCACAGAGGCCAGCGGGTTGCCGGCAATGGCATCCATATTCAACGAACCGCCATTGGCGATGCTATTGATCAACGGTCGCGGCAAGTTATTTGGTGCGATGCTTTCAACCCTCAGCACTTGAACCTCTGAAGGCACCGGGCTGCCATTGATGGTGGCGACATAGCGCAACTCAATGGTTTTGCCGACGCTGTCTGCCAGCACTTCATTGGTAATGACGAAATCCACACGACCGCCGTCCAGGCCGTCCTTGGCGCCAATATCCGCAACACCACCATCCGGGAAAATCCATTGCAACTGGATGGAATGGCTTGGATTCATGCCGCCATACGCCACCGTGACACTGGCGTTGTCTACGTGGTCCAGCGGCTGAATGGTCAGCGTTGCCCCGGGCTGGTCGTTGAACCGTGGGTGCGGTAGCACGGCGGGCAGGGTTTGCACACGGTGTTCACGCACGCCAAACAGCACGGCGGTGTTTTTGTCGGGGCTTTCTGCCAGGCTGACCCAGAAGCGGATGGTCAGGTGCGAGCCATCCATCAAGCGCTGCAGTTTGTCCACTGGCGCGGGTGGCGAGATACCGTTGGCGGCACCGTTTTCGGTGACCAGGTTGGCGGTGTAGGTGTCCTCGCGGTACGGGCTGCCGTCGGCAAACGTGCCCTCCCAACTCATCCACATAAACTGCCCGGCATCGATAAACGGCCAGACGGATACACGGGCGCGGGCCTGGTCATTGAGTTTCGACAGGTCGAGCAGGGTGCTGTCGCCAATGCCGTCGATCGTCGGTGTGGGCAGCCCGGTGAGGGGAAGCAGGTGCAGGTCGACAGTGTCCGAAGGGTACGGAAAGGCGCCACGGTTGAAGTGGTATTGCACGCTGATCTGGTTGCCACCGGGGCGAATACCCCTGGCGATGGTGCGCGCCGGGATGGTCACGAATACTTCGTTGGTGGACGGGTTGCCCAGGGTGTACTCGGTGGCACTGCCCAGCCCGTCGCGGCTCAACCAGTCGACCTTGATCTGGTCGGTGGCCTGCATCGGCCGGTATCTCACGATGACCTTGGCGCCGCTCAATGCGGCCAGGGGGTTGAGTGCGTCGGGGAACAGGGTGGCGCCGTCGATAACCGGACGCTCCAGTTGCACGCCGCGGCCCACGGTCAGGTTGAGCACCTCGGAGCGCAATACCAGGCGTGGCGGGCCGCTGCGTTCGAGGCTATAGGTAATGCGCAGGCTGCCATTATTGTTGTTGTCGAGGATCGCCCGGCTCACCGGGAAAACCAGGGGCTTGCCTGCCGTGCCGCCGTTGATGCGCACAACGCCACTGGCCGAGCCGTCAAGGCCGGAGCCGATGGCGTTCCAGTGGATCAGGTCACCTTCTTCGGTCTGCCCGTGCGGGGCGGGCAAGGTCAGGGGCAGGGTCAGCAGCAAGGTGGGCGTGGTCACATGGCTGGGGTCGATGTTGTTGCCCAGGGCGCCTTCCAGGTGTGCAGTCGGCATGTTGCCGATGCGTTCACCCACGTGGGCGAACAGCTCGCGGGACTTGCGAGTGGTCAATGCGTTGCCGTCCAGGACGTGGCCGGCACCATCGTTGACCAGGTAATAAAATGCGATGTCGCCCACGCCTTCAAACTGTTTCAGGTGCTCTTTGCTGACGTAGCGCGTGCCGCCCTGGGCGCCCGCCAGTTGTTCTTCCTCGTAGTCTTCGCCGCCGCCGCCCGGGCGGATATGTTCAATCACCAGGGTTTCCAGCCAGTCCGGGTTGTGGGGTTCGTAGAAGGGGATCTGCACGGTGATGTCCTGATCGGGCTCGATCAGCCCCACCTCGATCGGTGCGACCGTCACTGCCGGCATCGCCACCGGCGTGCCCACCACGCTGACGGAGGTACTGCCGGATTGCTCCACGCGGCCGTCGTTTTTCAGCCACTGGAACGAGACCCGAAAGGACCCGCCCACCAGTTGTTCGATAATCTCCCGGTCGACGGTGACAAATTCAACGCTGAGGTTTCTGTCCACCACCGGGGCCAAGGGGAACACCTGGGTCGAACCGTCGGCCAGGGTACCGAACAAGGTCACCGCCAATTGGTGCCGCGGCAGGGGCGCCGGGGTTTGCCGAGGCACCGTCACCAGCACTTCGAAGGTTGCCTCGCTCTGGGTATCGAAGTCGATCTGGGTCGCCTCTTCGTAATCCACCAGGAAGATCGGTGCAAAAAGCAGGTTCGGATCCAGCTCGCTGTCCAGGAAGTAGGGTTTGGAGTACTGGTATTTATCCCCGGAGAAGTTTTGCACCACGTCCGAGACCCGGAACCGCAGGGTCAGCTTGCCGAAATGCCCCCCCTGCAAAATGATGTCCCTGGAGACAAAGACGCGAATCGGCCCTGAACCCGCGACTTCGGCCGGGCTGACGATATGCGTGACTAAAACCCCATCCCACGACAGCTCGATCTGGTCATTCTGGCGCAGGTTTTCATAGCGCTGGATCAGGCACCAGACCCCGCTGTTGGCATTATCTATATTAACGGTGGAGCCCTCAGGCAGGCCTTCCACCGTCATCACCAGGCCCGGGTGCCATTTGCTGCCGGGGTCGTTATCGCGGCCACCGGGGCGGGTGGTCTTGATCAGGATGGTTTGCAGCGGCGACGTACTCTCCTGGCCGCTGCCGGCCCGCACTACGCGGCCGTATATCTGGACGTCGCCTTCGGGGATGAATTCTTCGGGGACGAACAAGTCGTAACGGTCCCGGTCTTCAAGCGCAATATCGGCGGCGACTGCATTGACCAGGTCGTTGAGGTAGAGGGCGTAGAAGTCGTAATTGAAGTTGAACCAGCGTTCGAAGGTCCACTGGGCAAAGGGGCGCACGTGGCGGATGCCCAGGCCGTAGACCCCTCTTTCAGGATACAGCGTGGCATCCAGCGGGACCGACGGATAGGCTGACTTGGGTGGGTCGAGGTCTTCGACGCGGCGCGACGCCAGGCCTGACGATGGGTTATGCAGCACGAGGGCGTTGCCGGGCGGGTTGTTGTCGCCCAGCGGCGCATTATCCGGGGCTATGGGAAAATTGGGCATGGACAGGCTTCCTTGAATGAGGCGCGGCCCTGAGTGGCCGACTGCTGACAAGGAGATCAAACACCTATCGGGGGGCGTGGCGAACCTGTGAGAATTGACAGTGCCGACGAGTGGTGGTGGCGCAGCTAGCGCTGCAAAACGCTTGAACACCGCTTGCGATACGCCGCCGGCGTCAGGCCATACGCCCTCACGAACCAGCGCCCCAGGTGACTCTGGTCGGCAAAGCCCAGGGCAATCGCTACGTCGGCGGGTTGCTTGCCGTTGGCCAGCCAATGCCGGGCGCGGGCCAGGCGCAGTTGCACCAGGTAGGCATGGGGTGGCAGGCCGAAGGCGCTCTTGAAGGCGCGGGTAAGGCGAAAGCGATCGACGCCGCAGGCCCGCGCCAGTTCATCCATGCCCACATCTTGCTGCAGGTGCGCATGCAGGTATTCCCGGGCCTTGTGCGCCACCCGTGGCAGGCGAGGGTCTTCATGGTAGCGGGTGCGCCAGTGCAGTTGCGCAGTGAGGCGTTCGAGCAGTTGGTCCATCGCCTGCTGCCGCACGATGCGCAGCTCACCTCCGTGCAAGGTCTGGAAGGCCCGGCTGGTGGCCAGGGCCAGGCGCGGGTCGCTGGCCAGGGTGCTGGCAAACCCCAGCTGGCTGTCGAGCGGCGCTTCTTCGAACACTGCGCTGACTTCCCGCGCCAACCACTGCGGGTCGAGGTAAAGCATGTGGTAGGTAAAACCGTCCGCCGTGGGCGCGTCGCCGTCGTGCAGCTCGCCGGGCTCCACCAGGAACACCTGGCCGGGCACGCTGTTATGGCGGGTGCGCCGGCAGTTGAACTGCTGCACACCTTGCTCCGTGACGCCCACCAGGTAGCTGTCGTGCCAGTGCGGGTCGTAGGCGTGGCCCTCGAAATGCGCGCGCAGGGTCTCGATGCCGGTGTCGGCGTCCTGAGCCAGGTCGATCCAGTTGTGGGCGGCCATAAAATACCTATGGAATGGAACACTGCAAGAGCGAACAAGCTCGCTCCTGCAGGGGCTTAGCGTCTAGAAGATTTGTGCAGCTTCATCCAAACAATCCGGCGGCAATATTGATCGAGAACCCCAGTATCGCCGTGTTGAACAGAAACCCGATCAACGATTGCCCCAGCACCACCTTGCGCATGGTACGCGTGGCAACCCCGACATCCGCCGTTTGCACCGCCACGCCGATGGTGAACGAGAAGTACAGGAAGTCCCAGTAATTGGGCGTGCGTAAATCCTCGGCAAAGCGCAGTGCCGGCTCGGGGCCGTCCCAGGTGTAATACAGGCGCGCATAGTGCACGCTGAAAATCACCCCGATCAGCAGCCATGAGCCAACCACCGTCAGGCCGGTAAAACCGTAGTGCAACAGGCGCTGGCTATCGCTCAGGTCCTTGGTGCCCACCAGGTTCAGGGTGATGGTCGCCAGGCTGGCAATCGCCGCGATGCACACCATGAACAACACCAGGCCGGCGTTCTCGTCCTCGATCTCGGCGATGCGTTTTACGTCGTCGGCGCGGGAATGGCTGGTGAGCCACAGCATCAGCACCAGGTAGGTCCAGACCCCGGCGTTCCAGCCGATGAGGATTTTGCTGATGATCGTGTCGGCGGGAGCCAGGAGCCCCACCGCCAGGCCCAGGACGGCGGCGGAGGACAGGCGAGGGTGGGTGCGTGCTAGGAAGGGCATGGCGCTCACAAATCAGGGATGTGTAAGCACCATAGCGCATTTATTACGTGTGGCGCTTGCGCACCAGCTTCATGACCACGACGAAGAACACCGGCACAAACACCACCGCCAGCGTCGCGGTAATCATGCCGCCGATCACCCCGGTACCGATGGCCTGCTGGCTGGCCGAGCTGGCGCCCGTGGCAATCGCCAACGGCACCACGCCGAGGATGAACGCCAGGGACGTCATGATGATCGGCCGCAGGCGCAGGCGTGCGGCTTTCAACGTGGCGTCGATCAGGTCTTCACCCTGGTCATACAGGTCCTTGGCAAACTCGATGATCAGGATCGCGTTCTTCGCCGACAGCCCAATGATGGTAATCAGGCCGACCTTGAAGAACACATCGTTGGGCATCCCGCGCAAGCTTACGGCCAATACCGCGCCGAGCACGCCGAGGGGCACCACCAGCAGCACCGAGGTCGGAATCGACCAGCTCTCATACAGCGCCGCCAGGCACAGGAACACGATCAGCAGCGACAAACCGAGCAGCAGCGGTGCCTGGGAGCCGGACAAGCGTTCCTGCAACGACAGGCCAGTCCATTCCTGGCCCAGGCCGGCGGGCAGTTGGCTGACCAGGCGCTGGATTTCCTCCATCGCCTCGCCGGTACTGTGGCCCGGTGCCGATTCACCGGAAATCGCGATGGCCGGGTAGCCGTTGTAGCGGGTCAACTGGGCGGGGCCCTGAATCCAGCGCGCCTCGACGAAGGCCGACAGCGGCACCATCTTCCCGGCATTGTTGCGCACATGGATCTTCATCAGGTCGGCCACCTGGCTGCGCTGATCACCTTCGGCCTGCACCACCACCCGCTGCATGCGGCCCTGGTTGGGGAAGTCGTTGATATAGGCCGAACCGATGGCCGAGGACAGCACATTGCCGATATCGGCAAAGGAAATGCCCAGGGCATTGGCTTGCTTGCGGTCAACTTCCAGCTGTACCTGAGGTGCCTCGGCCAGGGCGCTTTCACGCACGTTGGCCAGGATCGGGCTTTTCTCGGCGGCGGCCAGCAGTTCGGTGCGGGCCTCCATCAACGCGGCATGGCCGACGCCACCACGGTCCTGCAGGCGGAACTCGAAACCACTGGAGGTGCCCAGGCCATCCACCGGCGGTGGCAGGATTGCATAGGCAATCGCGTCCTTCAGCTCACTGAAAGCCGCGTTGGCACGGTCCGCAATGGCCGCGGCGGAATCCTTGCTGCTGCGCTCCGACCAGTCCTTGAGCGTGGTAAACGCCAGCGCGGCGTTCTGCCCCGAACCGGAGAAGCTGAAACCCATGATCATCGTGGTATCGCCCACGCCTGGCTCGCCGGCGTTGTGTGCCTCGATCTGCTCGGCCACCTGCACCGTGCGGTTTTTGCTGGCACCCGGCGGCAGCTGGATATCGGTGATGGTGTAGCCCTGGTCTTCCACCGGCAGGAAGGAGGAGGGCAGGCGGGCGAACAGCACCCCAAGCCCCACCACCAGCACCAGATAGATCAACAGGTAACGCCCGCTGCGCTTGAGGGCGTAGGCCACCCAGCCTTCATAGCGGTCGGTGAACTGCTCGAAGCGCCGGTTGAACCAGCCGAAGAACCCGCCTTTCTCATGGTGCTCGCCCTTGGCAATCGGCTTGAGCAAGGTCGCGCACAGGGCCGGGGTCAAGGTCAGGGCGAGGAATGCCGAAAACAGGATCGAGGTGGCCATCGACAACGAGAACTGCTGATAGATCACGCCCACCGAACCCGGCATGAACGCCATCGGCAGGAACACCGCCACCAGCACCAGGGTGATACCGACAATCGCCCCGGTAATCTGGCCCATGGCCTTGCGGGTGGCCTCCTTGGGCGACAGGCCCTCGGTGACCATGATCCGCTCGACGTTCTCTACCACCACAATCGCATCGTCCACCAAAATGCCGATGGCCAATACCATGCCGAACATGGTCAGCACGTTGATCGAGAAACCCAGCAACAGCATCGTCGCAAAGGTGCCCATCAGCGCGATGGGCACTACCAGCGTCGGGATCAATGTGTAGCGGATGTTTTGCAGGAACAGGAACATCACCGCAAACACCAGCAACATCGCTTCGCCCAGGGTGTACACCACCTTGGTGATCGAGACCTTCACGAACGGCGAGGTGTCGTACGGAATTTTGTATTCGACGTTGGCCGGGAAGTAGCGCGCCAGTTCGTCCATCTTCGCCCGCACCAGGGTCGCGGTGCTCAAGGCGTTGGCGCCCGGTGACAGCTGCACGCTGACGGCGGTGGACGGCTTGCCGTTCAGGCGGGTGGAGAACTGGTATTCCTGGCTGCCGATTTCCACCCGCGCCACGTCACCGACGCGCACGGTGGAACCGTCCGGGTTGGCCTTGAGCACGATGTCGGCAAATTCGGCCGGGGTCGACAGCTGGCCCTTCACCAGGATCGACGCGGTGATTTCCTGGGTCTTGGTGCCCGGCAAATCGCCGATGCTGCCGGCCGACACCTGGGCGTTCTGCGCCGCAATCGCCGCGTTGACGTCGGCCGGGGTCAGGTTGAAGCCGATCAGCTTCTGCGGGTCGATCCAGATGCGCATTGCGCGTTCGGCGCCGTACAGCTGGGCCTTGCCCACACCGTCGAGGCGCTTGAGTTCGTTCATCACGTTGCGCGCCAGGTAATCGCTGAGCGCTACGTCATCGAGCTTGCCGTCGCTGGAGGTCAGGGTCACCAGCAGCAGGAAGCCGGCGGAGACTTTCTCCACTTGCAAGCCTTGCTGCGTCACGGCTTGGGGCAGGCGCGGCTCCACCGCCTTGAGACGGTTTTGCACGTCAACCTGGGCCATCTCCGGGTCGGTGCCCGGCTGAAAGGTGGCGGTGATGGTGGCCGAACCGAGGCTGCTCTGGGATTCGAAATACAGCAGGTGATCGGCGCCGTTAAGCTCTTGCTCGATCAGGCTGACCACGCTTTCGTCCAGGGTTTGCGCGGAGGCACCCGGGTACACCGCATAGATCTCGACTTTTGGCGGCGCGACGTTGGGGTACTGCGCGACTGGCAACTGCGGGATGGCGAGGGCGCCGGCCAGCAGGATAAACAGGGCGACCACCCAAGCGAAGATCGGGCGGTCAATAAAGAACTGCGGCATGTTTAACGATCCTTATTGGCCGGATGCCTGGGCGATTGGCGCGGGGCTGTCGTCGACCTGGACTTTCTCGCCAGGGCGGGCGTGTTGCAGGCCTTCGACGACGATGCGGTCACCGGCCTTCATGCCGCGGGTCACCACCCAGCGGTCATTGACCACCGAACCCAGTTCTACCGGCTGCTGGCTCACGGTTTGCTCGGCGTCCAGCAGTAACACCATCGGGATCCCGGCGCTGTCGCGGGTGATCGCCCGTTGCGGCACGCTGATCCCTTGCTGGTCCACGGCTTGCTCCAGGCGCACGCGGATAAAGCTGCCGGGCAGCAGGTCGAGGTCCGGGTTGGGGAACTCGCTGCGCAAGATGATCTGCCCGGTGCCCGGGTCGACGCTGATCTCGGCGAACAGCAACTTGCCCGGCAGCGGATACAGGCTGCCGTCATCCTGGATCAGCGTGGCCTTGGCCTGGTCCTGGCCGACTTGCTTCAAGTGCCCGGCGCGAAAGGCCCGGCGCAGGTCGTTCAGCTCTCGGGTGGATTGGGTCAGGTCGGCGTGGATCGGGTCCAGTTGCTGGATCAGCGCCATCGGTGTGGCTTCGTTCTGGCCCACCAGCGCACCTTCGGTCACCAGCGCACGGCCAATCCGACCGGAAATCGGCGCAGTCACGGTGGCATAACCCAGGTTCAATTTGGCGCGCTGCACGGCGGCCTGGTTGGCGGCCACATCGGCGGCGGTTTGCCGGGCGGCGGCGCGGGCGTTGTCGTATTCCTGGCCGCTGATGGCGTTGCCTTCCACCAGTTGGCTGTAGCGCTGCTCTTGCAAGCGCGCCTGGAATGCATTGGCCTCGGCCTTGCGCAGGCTGGCCTGGGCGCTGTCGAGGTCGGCCTTGAACGGCGCCGGGTCAATCCGGAACAGCACATCGCCCTGTTTGACGTCATGGCCTTCCTTGAACACCCGTTGCAACACCACGCCGGCCACCCGGGCGCGCACTTCGGCGATGCGTGGCGCGGCAATCCGTCCGCTCAACTCGCTGGTGATGGACAGGGGCTTGGCTTCCAGGGTTTCGATCCGCACCTTGGCCAGCGGCGCCTCGGCGGCGTCGTCCGCCGACTTGCCACACGCGCTCAACGCCAGTGTCAGGGCCAACAGGCAAAACGGCGCAAACAGATTCTTCGACATGCTCATATCCCAATATTGACTGGCGCATCCTACGGGCGCCCCCGCCACAGTGCTGTGAAGCTCTGTAGGTGGTGTGTGAAGAAATGTAAGGTGCGACCCACAGATGCACGCGGGCGTATATCCTTCATAACCGCCGAACCTTACACGATCTTCCTGACACCGAAGATCAAATGTGGGAGCGGGCTTGCTCGCGAAAGCGGTGTTTCAGTCAACGCATACGGCGGCTGACACACCGCCTTCGCGAGCAAGCCCGCTCCCACATTGGATTTGCGTACTACTCAGAAATTGTATTATTTGGAAATACCATGCCCAACATTCTTCTGGTGGAAGACGACGCCGCGCTCTCCGAATTGATCGCCAGTTACCTGGAACGCAACGGCTATCACGTCAGTGTGCTCAGCCGTGGCGACCACGTGCGTGAGCGTGCGCGGCTCAACCCACCGGACCTGGTGATTCTCGACCTGATGCTGCCGGGCCTCGACGGCCTGCAGGTCTGCCGGTTGCTGCGGGCCGACTCGGCCACGCTGCCGATCCTGATGCTCACCGCCCGCGACGACAGCCACGACCAGGTGTTGGGCCTGGAAATGGGCGCCGACGACTACGTCACCAAACCCTGCGAGCCGCGGGTATTGCTGGCGCGGGTGCGAACCTTGCTGCGCCGCAGCAGCCTCACCGAACCCCAGGTGGCCAACGACCAGATCCTGATGGGCAACCTGTGCATCGACCTGTCGGAACGCACCGTGACCTGGCGCGGCCAGCCGGTTGAGCTGTCCAGCGGTGAATACAACCTGCTGGTGGTGCTGGCCCGGCACGCCGGCGAAGTGCTCAGCCGCGACCAGATCCTGCAACGCCTGCGCGGCATCGAGTTCAACGGCACCGACCGTTCGGTGGACGTGGCGATTTCCAAGCTGCGGCGCAAGTTCGACGACCACGCGGGCGAGGCGCGCAAGATCAAGACGGTGTGGGGCAAGGGCTACCTGTTCAGCCGTTCCGAGTGGGAATGCTGAGCCATGTTTCGCGTCCTGATTCGGCTGTACCTGATCACCATCGTCACCTTCGCCGCCGCGATTTACCTGGTGCCCCGGGCGGTGATCCAGCTGTTTGAACACCGTTACATGAACTACAACATCGAGCAGTCCCGAGGCATGCAGAGCCTGATCGTCAAGGAGTATCGACGGGTGCCGATGGAGCAGTGGGCCAATGTCACCGTGCGCCTGTCGGCGGATTTCGCGCCGCTGAAGGTGCAACTGCTGCGTATCCAGGACGCCAGCTACACCCCTGAAGAACAGCGCCTGCTGGAAAAAGACCAGATGGTGATTCGCCTGGGCGAGTGGGGCTGGGCGGACGACGTCAGCTCGGCCCTGGACGACCAGTTGGTGGTCAAGGTCTCGGTACCGCCGGACCCGCTGGACATGAACCTGCTGTACTGGAGCATGAACGTGCTGATCGGCGCGGCGCTGCTGGCATGCCTGCTGTTCTGGCTGCGGCCCCACTGGCGCGACCTGGAGCGCCTGAAAAGCACCGCCGCGCAACTCGGCCAGGGCAACCTTGCGGCCCGCACAAAAATCCCTCCCAGCTCCAACATCGGCAGCCTGGCGGCGGTGTTCGACACCATGGCCAACGACATCGAACAGCTGCTCAACCAGCAACGCGACTTGCTCAATGCCGTCTCCCATGAACTGCGTACGCCGCTGACGCGCCTGGACTTCGGCCTGGCCCTGGCGCTGTCCGACGACCTCCCGGCGGCCAGCCGTGAGCGGCTGCAAGGGTTGGTGGCGCACATTCGCGAGCTGGATGAGCTGGTGCTGGAGCTGCTCTCCTACAGCCGTTTGCAAAACCCGGCGCAAACACCCGAGCGGGTGGAAGTGGTGCTGGATGAGTTCATCGACAGCATCCTGGGCAGCGTCGACGACGAACTGGAAAACCCCGATATCGTGATGGACGTGGTGCTGGACTGCGCCGTGGAACGCTTCACCCTGGACCCGCGCCTGACCGCCCGGGCCCTGCAAAACCTGCTGCGCAACGCCATGCGGTATTGCGAGCGGCGAATTCAGGTGGGGGTGAAGGTGTGTCCCAGGGGGTGCGAGATTTGCGTGGATGATGACGGTATTGGCATTCCGGTTGATCAGCGGGAGCGGATTTTCGAGCCGTTCTACCGGCTGGATCGCAGCCGGGATCGAGCCACTGGCGGTTTTGGCCTGGGATTGGCCATCAGCCGGCGGGCGCTGGAGGCGCAGGGCGGAACATTGACGGCCCAGGCTTCACCATTGGGTGGTGCACGCTTCCGGCTCTGGCTGCCGAGTTAAAGAACACCACAAAACCATTGTGGGAGCAGGCGAGCCAGCTCCCACATTTGATCTTCATCGTTCTTCAGTCCCGAATTTGGCGTTTGCACAGCCTTACCACCTCACGCGGTGCCTTGTTATAGTTCGGCCCCTATTCCAGCCGCCAGTCAAGGATCACTGCCATGTCCGAATACCAAGCCTTTGTCGTCGAACTCAGCGGCAACGTCGCCCATGTGCAGCTCAATCGCCCGGAAAAGATCAACGCGATGAACGCGGCGTTCTGGACCGAGATCATCGACATCTTCCAATGGGTCGAAGACACCGACGCGGTGCGAGCCGTGGTCATCAGCGGCGCCGGCAAGCATTTCTCCTCCGGCATCGACCTGATGCTGCTGGCCTCGGTCGCCAACGAGTTCGGTAAGGACGTGGGCCGCAACGCGCGCCTGCTGCGGCGCAAGATCCTCGAACTGCAAGCCTCCTTCAACGCCGTCGACAACTGCCGCAAGCCGGTACTCGCGGCGATCCATGGCTACTGCATCGGCGGCGCCATCGACCTGATCAGCGCCTGTGACATGCGTTACGCCGCCGAAGATGCGCAATTCTCCATCAAGGAAATCGACATCGGCATGGCCGCCGACGTCGGCACCCTGCAACGCCTGCCGAGCATCGTCGGCGACGGCATGCTGCGCGAGCTGGCCTACACCGGCCGCCAGTTCGGTGCCGAAGAGGCCCGCAGCATCGGCCTGGTGAATCGGGTGTACAGCGATCACCAGAGCCTGCTGGCCGGCGTGCTGGAAATCGCCCGGGAAATCGCCGCCAAATCGCCGATCGCGGTCACCGGCACCAAGGCGATGATCAGCTACATGCGTGACCACACGATCAATGACGGTTTGGAATACGTTGCCACCTGGAACTCAGCTATGTTGCAATCCAACGACCTGCGCGTGGCCATCGCGGCCCATATGAGCAAGCAGAAACCCGACTTCGTGGATTGACTGAACATGACCCCAGGCTGGATTACCACAACGCTGCTGGACAACGACGCCCCGGGCGGCTGGGCCGTGGCCCGCAGCCGTGAAGGCTTTTTACACGACCAGAACGGCCCGCTGTTTCCCCGGGAGTGGCTCAAGCGCCAGGACCTCTCGGTGTTCGCCGAGCATGGCATCGGTCACCTGGACGGCGAGCCGGTGTACCTGCTGGAACTCAACAGCCCCGCCGACGTGCCGGGCTGCGGCTGGCAGGGCCTGCGGGCATTCATGCTGCAGGGCGATCACACGCTGTACAAAGTCCTGGGCTACGCCGCGCAAATCGGCACCTGGGCCCGGGAGCATCGTTTTTGCGGCAGTTGCGGCCAGGCGATGGTGCAGGTGCCGCGGGAGCGGGCGATGTTCTGCCAGGCCTGTGACCTGCGCAGCTACCCGCGTATCTCGCCGAGCATGATCGTGCTGGTGACCCGTGGCGACGAGATCCTGCTGGCCCGCTCGCCGCGCTTTGTCACGGGGGTCTACAGTACCCTGGCGGGGTTTGCCGAGCCGGGTGAGTCGGCCGAGGACTGCCTGATTCGCGAGGTGCGTGAAGAAGTGCAGGTGGAGGTCAAGAACATCCAGTACATGGGCAGCCAGTGCTGGCCGTTCCCGCACTCGATGATGCTGGGCTTTCACGCCGAGTACGCCGGCGGCGACATTGTGCCCCAGGCTGACGAGATCGAAGACGCGCAGTGGTTCAACATCCATGAACTGCCGCCGTTGCCGGCGTCGCGCTCGATTGCGCGCTACCTGATCGACCTCTACCTGGCCCGTCGCCTAGGCCGCGCTGAACCAGTGCTGCCAGGCTAGGCGCACCGTCAGGCCGAGCACCACGGTGATGAACACCGGGCGAATGAACTTGGCGCCGCCGCTGATGGCGCTGCGTGCGCCAAAAAACGCGCCGCACATCACCGACACGCCCATGCACAGGCCGACAATCCAGTCTACCGAGCCATTGAAAATGAACACCGTCAGCGCCGCCGCGTTGCTGACGAAGTTCATGCTGCGCGCCACGCCGCTGGCCTTTACCAGGTCGATGGGGTGCAACAGCATGGTACTCACGGTCCAGAACGCCCCGGTGCCCGGGCCGGCGACGCCGTCGTAGAAACCCAGGCCGAAGCCCTGGGTGGACTGCCATTTCTTCTTGATCGGTGCGTCGTTGTCCAGCGCCGCCTTGGGCGTGCCGCCGAACAGCAAATACAAACCGCAGCCGAACACAATCACCGGGAGCATCTTGTTCAGGGTTTCTGCCGGCAGGTAATGGGCCACGACCGCACCGGTGAGTGCACCGACCAGGGTGCCGACGATGGCATGCACCCACTGGCGCGGATGAAACAGCTTGCGCCGGTAGAAGGTAAAGCTGGCAGTGGCCGAGCCGAAGGTGGAACTGAGTTTGTTGGTGCCCAGCACCAGGTGGGGCTGCATGCCGGCGGTCAGCAGGGCGGGCGTGGTGAGCAGGCCGCCACCGCCGGCGATGGCGTCGATGAAACCGGCGATAAAGGCAACCACGGCGAGGATCGCCAGGGTGGTGAGGTCAACGCTGAGTTCGAAAGGCATGGGCAAGACTTAGTCGGCAGGGCGCAGCAAGGGCTGCGCGAAAGGCCGGTATCTTACCCATAACCCTGGGTCGAGGCGATCCAAATGTGGGAGCGGGCTTGCTCGCGAATGCGCAGTGTCAGTCACCGGATAGAGTGGCTGATCCACCGCATTCGCGAGCAAACCCGCTCCCACATTTCAACCTTGCCCGCTTGGCTATTTATGTGTTTCGACCCACTCCAGTGCGGTCCGCCAGATGCAGATCCCCAGGAAGTACGCCGACATCAGCAACCACAGGCCCAGGGTCAGGCGATTGGTGTACGGGAAGTCGATCACCAGCAGCAGGCTGCACAGCAACCAGATGGTGGTCACGGCAATATTGATCGGCATGAAGCGCTTGACCCGGAACGGGTGCAGGAACTTCATCGGCGTCACGGTCAGCAACGCCAGGCCGATCACGGTGAGCAAGGTGACCCAGGCTTCCGGCTGGATGATATAGACGCACAGCGCCACCACGTTCCATGCGGCGGGGAAGCCGACGAAGTAGTTGTCCTTGCTCTTCATGTTGACGTTGCAGAAGCAGAACAGCGACGACACCAGAATCACCGACACCGTAAACAACGGGGTGAAGTCCGGCAGGGCGATATAGCGATAGATAAACAGCGCCGGAATAAACACGTACGTCAGGTAATCAATCACCAGGTCCAATACCGAGCCATCGAAGCTTGGCAGCACTGTTTGCACATTCACCCGTCGCGCGAGAGAGCCGTCGACCCCATCGACGATCAAGGCCAGGCCCAGCCACAGCAGGCAAGCCTTGGGCTGGTTGTCGAGCAGTGCCAGGGTGGCCAGGAAGGCCAGCACCACGCCGGTGGCGGTAAAACCATGGGCGCCCCAGGCCTTGAGACGGGCTACATGCAGGGTCGATATCACAGGGGCGTTCTCCAAAAGGTGAAACAGGGCAGCCGACGGGGTAGCACCGTCGAATCTGGCCAGAGTGTGCAGGTATCGACCGGGAAGGGTGGGATAAGGTTCACCACCCGGCGTAGGTTAAGCGTAGCAAGCGCAGGACGTTTCGGCATCAGCCTTGGCGAAACACCAGTGCCTTTAATCCGCTTTGCGGGTCGATATCGGGGAATTCCGGCGGGTTTTCCAGCCGCTGGTCAAAGCGCAGGCCAGGCGCTTCGCGGGTTACGCCGTCGATCAGGAAGTCTTCGCCGAACGCCGGGTCGTTCATGCACGCCAGCACCGTACCCTGGGCCGTGAGCAAGTCCGGCAGGCGACGCAGCACCCGCTGGTAGTCCTTGGTCAAAAGGAAACTGCCTTTCTGGAACGAGGGCGGGTCGATGATCACCAGGTCGTACGGGCCGCTGTTGGTGACCTTGGCCCACGACTTGAACAGGTCGTGGCCGAGGAACGTCACCTTGCTCAGGTCGTGGCCGTTCAGGCGGTGATTGTCGCGACCCCGGCTCAGGGCGCCACGGGCCATGTCCAGGTTCACCACATGCTCGGCGCCGCCTTCGATGGCCGCCACGGAGAAACCACAGGTGTAGGCGAACAGGTTCAGCACCCGCAGGCCATGAGCCTGTTCGCGTACCCAGTTGCGGCCGTAACGCATGTCGAGGAACAGCCCACTGTTCTGCTTTTTGCCCAGGTCGATCAGGTAGCGCAGGCCGCCTTCGGTGATGGTCAGTTCGTCGACCACCTCGCCCAGCAGCCATTCGGTGGTGCTTTGCGGCAGGTAGCGGTGTTGCAGCGCCACGGTATGGGCGCCGAATGACCGCCAGTCGATCTGCACCAGCATCTGCTTCAAGGCCTCAAGCTCCGCGGCTTCAGACTCCTTGAACAGCGAGACCAGCACCACGCCTTGCAGCCAGTCCACCGTCAGTTGCTCCAGGCCCGGCCAGCAGCGGCCACGCCCGTGAAACAGGCGCCGGGTCTCGGCGGGGACGGTTTGCAGGGCGGTCAGCAAATGGGTGTGCAGGGTGGCGAGTGCGTCTGGGTTCATCGGGCAACGTCGGTCATTGAGCGGGCGGCATTTTAAACACAATTGCGGTGTGTTCGGGAGTTGAAGCACAACGTGCTTTGAATTTGCTGATTGGCAGTGATTTATGCTCAAAAGTCCCCGAGAGGCGGCGCACAACAGTCAAAAAATCCCTTGGCACCGACATAAACTGGAAAAAAAGCCCGGAGGTGCCCATGAACGGTTTCGCGAGTGCAGTGAGTCAGACAGCGATGGACCAGGAAGAACTGGCCGAATGGCGCGATGCCCTGGCCTCCCTGGTGGCCAACGCCGGCGCGGCGCGCGCACGGGAGATCCTCGACATGCTGGCGGATGCCGGCGGCGCGCCGCACATCGCCTGGAAACCCCGGCATGGCACGCCCTACATCAATAGCATCGCCGTGGAGCAGCAACCGCCGTTTCCCGGCGACCTGGCCACTGAAGAACGCCTGGCCTCAGTGGTGCGCTGGAACGCCCTGGCCATGGTAGTGCGCGCCAACCAGGCCTATGGCGAACTGGGCGGGCATATCGCCAGCTACGCCAGCGCGGCGGATTTGTTCGAGGTGGGCTTCAACCACTTTTTCCGGGCCCGAAGCGACAGTTTTGGCGGCGACCTGGTGTTCTACCAGCCGCATTCCGCCCCCGGCATCTATGCTCGCGCCTTCCTTGAAGGGCGCCTGACCGAGGCCGACCTGGCCCACTATCGCCAGGAAATCGGTGCAGGCAAGGCGGGTGCCCGAGGTTTGTCCAGCTATCCCCATCCGTGGTTGATGCCGGACTTCTGGCAATTTCCCACCGGGTCCATGGGCATTGGCCCCATCAGCTCGATTTTCCAGGCGCGGTTCATGCGCTACCTGCAACACCGCGGCTTGCAGGACACCACCGACCGCCACGTATGGGGCGTATTCGGCGACGGCGAGATGGACGAACCGGAAAGCATGTCGGCCCTCACCCTGGCCGCCCGTGAAGGCCTGGACAACCTGACCTGGGTGGTCAACTGCAACCTGCAACGGCTCGACGGCCCGGTGCGTGGCAACGGGCGAATTATCGACGAGATGGAGGCGTTGTTCGCCGGTGCCGGCTGGAACGTGATCAAGCTGGTCTGGGGCTCGGACTGGGACGCCTTGCTGGCCAAGGACACCGACGGCGAGCTGGCGCGCACCCTGTCGCAGACGGTGGACGGGCAATTCCAGACTTTCGCCGCCAAGGACGGCGCCTACAACCGCGAACATTTCTTCGGCCAGAGCGAGGCGCTGTCCAAACTGGTCGAGGGCCTGAGCGACGAGCAGATCGACCGGCTCAAGCGTGGCGGCCATGACATGGTCAAGATCCACGCGGCCTATCACGCGGCGCGCCGGGTCGCCGGCAAACCCACGGTGATCCTGGCCCAGACCAAAAAGGGCTTTGGCATGGGCGAGGCCGGGCAGGGCAAGATGACCACCCACCAGCAGAAGAAGCTCGACCGCGAGGCCTTGATCGCCTTCCGCAATCGCTTCCAGTTGCCGCTGTCGGATGAACAGGCCGAATCCCTGAGCTTCTACAAACCGGCTGAAGACAGCCTCGAAATGCGCTACTTGCACCAGCGCCGCGCCACCCTCGGCGGGTATGTGCCGAGCCGTGGCCAGCAGGCGCCCACCGTGAGTGTCCCGCCGGTGTCGGGCTACGGCGCGTTTGCCACCCAGGCGGAGGGCAAGGAAATGTCCACCACCATGGCCTTTGTGCGCATGCTCACCAATCTGCTCAAGGACAAGGCCCTCGGCCCGCGCATCGTGCCCATCGTCGCCGATGAGGCGCGCACCTTCGGCATGGCCAACCTATTCAAGCAGATCGGCATCTATTCCAGCGTCGGCCAGCGCTACGAGCCCGAAGACATCGGCTCGATCCTCAGCTACCGCGAAGCCACCGACGGGCAGATCCTTGAAGAAGGCATCAGCGAAGCCAGCGCCATCAGTTCCTGGGTCGCGGCGGCCACCAGTTATTCGGTGCATGGCCTGCGGATGCTGCCGTTTTACATCTACTACTCGATGTTCGGTTTCCAGCGCGTGGGTGACCTCATCTGGGCCGCCGCCGACCAGCGTGCCCGAGGTTTCCTGCTGGGCGCCACTGCCGGGCGCACCACCCTGGGTGGCGAAGGCTTGCAGCACCAGGACGGCAGCAGCCACCTGATGGCCGCCACCGTGCCCAATTGCCGTGCCTACGACCCGGCGTTTGCCGGCGAGTTTGCGGTGATCCTCGACCATGGCATGCGCCAGATGCTGGAGCACGATGTGGACGAGTTCTACTACGTGACGCTGATGAACGAAAACTACCCGCAGCCGAGCCTGCCGGAAGGCGTCGAAGCGGCGATCATCAACGGCATGTACCGGCTGAGCGGGCAGCCTGGCGGCAAGGTCCGGTTGCTCGGCTCCGGCACGCTGGTGCGCGAAGCCCAGGCAGCGGCGCAATTGTTGGCGGAGGATTGGCAGGTTGACGCTGAAGTGTTCAGTGTCACCAGCTTCAGCGAACTGGCCCGGGACGCCCGTGACGTGGAGCGCTGGAACCGCCTGCATCCGCAACAGCCGGCGTGGCGCAGCCACCTGGCGGAGTGTTTGCCCAAGGGCGCGCCGGTGGTGGCCGTATCTGACTATGTAAGGGCGGTGCCGCAGATGATTGGGTCATACGTGGATTCGGCTTACACCGTGCTGGGGACGGATGGCTTTGGTCGCAGCGATACCCGGGCGGCGTTGCGGGATTTCTTTGAGGTGGACCGGTATCACATTGTGCTGGCGGCGCTGACGGCGTTGGTGGAGCAGGGGAGTCTGGACAGGCAGGTTTGCCAGCAGGCGATAGAGCGTTATGGGGTGCAGACCGATCGCGAGCCGTCCTGGACCTCCTGAGCGACAAAGATCTAAATGTGGGAGCGGGCTTGCTCGCGAATGCGGTGTGTCAGTCAATATATCCGGCAACTGATACACCGCTTTCGCGAGCAAGCCCGCTCCCACACTGGTTCTGTGTGTTTGTCTAAATACTGGCTATCAACGGCGCCCCAAACGATTCCCGCAGAAACCCCGGCGCGATATACCGCTCGTAATGCGCCTCGGACAACAGGAAAAACTCCCGGTCAATCGCATCCCGCAAATCTGCCAGATTGCGCTCGCGAAACTCCGGCAACAGCGCCAACCCATACGCATCCAACTTCGAAATCACCCGCGCGCCCCGGGCAATCAACTGGTACGCCCAGCAATACGGCGACTGGTGTGGCACAAAGCGAATCTTGCGGTCTTCCAGTTGCTGGCGCAGGCGCTGCGGGTCCAGCACCTGCAGCTTGCTGGTCATCACCTGCACCAGCAGTTGTTCCAGGCGCAGCCACACCGCCTGTTTCTCCTCGGCGTTGTAGCCGTTCCACTGAATCACCTCATGGTGATAGCGCTTGCAGCCCCGGCATACCAGGTCTCCGTAAACGGTGGAGCACAGGCCGACGCAGGGTGTCTTGATGGTTTGATTGGGCATAAAAAAACATCGACAGGTGAAACAACACGGCCCCCGAAGGGGCCGCTTTAAATCAATCCCAGCTCAGCGCGCCGCCAGTCTGGTACTCGATCACACGGGTCTCGAAGAAGTTCTTCTCTTTCTTCAAGTCCATGATTTCGCTCATCCAAGGGAACGGGTTAGTCGTCCCTGGATACTCTTCCTTCAACCCAATCTGCGACAGACGACGGTTAGCGATGAACTTGAGGTAATCCTCCATCATCGCCGCATTCATCCCCAGCACCCCACGCGGCATGGTGTCACGCGCATATTCAATCTCCAGCTGAGTCCCTTGCAGGATCATCTGGGTCGCTTCTTCCTTCATCTCGGCATCCCACAAGTGCGGGTTTTCGATTTTGATCTGGTTGATCACATCGATGCCGAAGTTCAGGTGCATCGACTCATCCCGCAGGATGTACTGGAACTGTTCCGCCACGCCGGTCATTTTGTTGCGACGGCCCATGGACAGGATCTGGGTGAAGCCGCAGTAGAAGAAGATACCTTCCAGTACGCAGTAGTACGCCACCAGGTTGCGCAGCAGCTCTTTATCAGTCTCAACGGTGCCGGTTTCGAACTTCGGATCGGAGATCGAACGGGTGTACTTCAAGCCCCAGGCAGCCTTTTTGGCGACCGATGGAATCTCGTGGTACATGTTGAAGATCTCGCCTTCATCCATGGCCAACGATTCGATGCAGTACTGGTAGGCGTGGGTGTGGATCGCTTCTTCGAAGGCCTGGCGCAGGATGTACTGGCGGCACTCCGGGTTGGTGATCAGGCGGTACACGGCCAATACCAGGTTGTTGGCGACCAACGAATCCGCAGTGGAGAAGAAGCCGAGGTTGCGCATGACGATGCGACGTTCGTCGTCGGTCAGGCCTTCGGGGTTTTTCCACAGGGCTATGTCGGCGGTCATGTTGACCTCCTGCGGCATCCAGTGGTTGGCGCAGCCGTCGAGGTACTTCTGCCAGGCCCAGTCGTACTTGAAGGGTACGAGTTGGTTGAGGTCGGCGCGGCAGTTGATCATGCGCTTTTCGTCAACGGCGACGCGGGCGGCGGAGCCTTCGAGTTCGGCGAGGCCTTCGGCGACGTCGAGTTTGTCGAGGGCGGCCTTGGCGCGGATGATCGCGGCGGAGTCGCTGGCGGTCACGTTGCGGGCTTCAAGGGCGGCGGCAGCGCCGGCACCGTCGAGGCGGTCCATGTTGGCTTCGGTGGCGTGGCCGGCGTTGGCGCCCCGGATGACTACGTCACCGGTGTCTGGTTGATCTGCTTCATCCCAACTCAGCATTGAATTGCTCCTTCGTGGTCCGTCTGACGGCGTGGGCTTCGATTCACCCAGCGTGTTCAAAAATGTGCGTTTTGCAGGCTTCAAGGCATTGAAATACGGCGCATAGTGTGGTCGATGTTCAGCGTTCTTGCACACTATGTAGTGGTTATCTGTGTTTGTGGGCACACTATATGGGGTGTAGCAACGATGGTCAACGCACAAGACCTGGCCGATGGTCGCAGGGCCATGACTAAAACTCACAGCCCCATGACTTTTAATGGTTACGGCCGCTACCCGGGCCAGTGCTAAAAATTCGCCAACCAGCTCCCCATAACAAAAAAGAGCGTTTGCGAAATGAAAGCACTTGATCTGTACATCGGCGAAGGCTTCGAAGGCCCAGGCGTCAATGCTGCCCACATCAACATCCTCATCGGCCCGCGCAACGGTCCGGCCGGCCAGGCGTTTGCCAACAGTTTGGCGTCGCCAAGCCAGGGCCATTGCCCGTTCATGGTGATTGCCCAGCCGAACATCCCGGTCAAACCCATGACCCTCTACGTCAACAAGGCCGCCATCGGCAGCGACCTGCACGGCAATGCCACCTGGGGCGCGTCCCAGGCCGGGATCGCCAAGGCGGTGCTCGAAGCCCTGCTCGACGGCACCCTGCCGCCGGAAGCCGAGGACGAGTGGGCGATTGTCACCGCCAACTGGGTCAACCCGGCCTGCGACGACCTGGATGCGGTCTACCTCAACAACTACAACGCCTGCCGCACTGCGATCCGCGCCGCCCTCACAGGCTTGCCGCACACCGCGCAACTGGCGGATGTGGTCAACCACATCAGCAACCCTTTCTACACGCCAAAAGCCTGAGGACATTCCCATGCAATACATCCGTTTGGGCAACTCCGGCCTGCAAGTCTCGCGCCTGTGCCTGGGCACCATGAACATGGGCACCCCGGACTGGAAGCCGTGGATTTTCGACGAGAAACAAAGCGAACCCATCGTTGCCCATGCCCTGGCCAACGGTGTCAACTTCATCGACCTGGCGGACTTCTACTCCGCAGGCGTCGGCGAGGAAGTGGTCGGGCGCATCCTCAAGCGCGTTGCGCGCCGTGAAGACATCGTGGTCACCACCAAGGTCGGCTACGGCACCCGCAGCGGCATCAATGCCAGCGGCCATTCGCGCAAGCACATCATGGACAGCATCGACGCCTCCCTGAGCCGCCTTGGCATGGATTACGTCGACGTGTTCATGCTGCATTACTTCGACGTGAACACCCCGGTGGAAGAAACCATGGGCGCCCTCAACGACATCGTGCGTTCCGGCAAGGCGCGCTACATCGGCGTGTCGACCATGCTCACCGGGCAACTGGCAAAAATCCTCATGGCCTGCGAGCGCAACGGCTGGGTCAAGCCGATCAACATGCAGCTGCAACTGAACTGCGCCTACCGCGAGGAAGAGCGCGAGATGATCCCGTTCTGCCGCGACCAGGGCCTGGGCGTGTCGGTGTTCAGCCCGCTGGCCCGTGGCTTGCTCACCGGCGAAGTGCAGTCGACCCGCAACCAGACCGACTTCTTCACCCAGCAGATGTACAGCGACCAGGCGTCGTTCGACATCGCCCACTCGGTGCAACGTGTGGCCCGTGCCCGTGGCGTGTCCAACGCACAGATTGCCCAGGCCTGGGTGGCCAATCATCCGGGTGTGGACGTGATGCTGGTGGGCGCCGACACCACCGCACAATTTGATAGTGCGCTTGCAGCCCTCGACACCCAACTGGATGCGGAAGAACTGCACGAGCTGGAGCGCAACTACACGCCGTGCGATGTGATCAACGACTACACCGCCGGCAAACGCATCTTGCGCAGCGCCCGTCCGGGCCTGGACCGCTTTAACCTGATAGAGGCCGTGGCATGAACCCGCTGATTCGCACAGGCAATTTCATTGATGGCCAATGGTCCAGAGGTGGGCCGGTCTACCCGGTGCTCAACCCGGCCAATGGTGCGCAGATCGCCGAAGTACAACGCGCCGGGGCTGAAGAAACCGACCTGGCCATTGCCGCCGCCAACCGCGCGTTGCCAGCCTGGCGCAAGCTCACCGCCAAGGAACGCAGCCAGCGCCTCAAGCGCTGGAGCGAGTTGATGCTGAGCAACCAGAAGGACCTGGCCCACCTGCTCAGCCTGGAACAGGGCAAGCCGCTGGCCGAAGCCATGGGCGAAGTGGTCTACGCGGCGAGCTTCCTCGAATGGTTTGCCGAAGAAGCCAAGCGTGCCTATGGCGACGTGATCCCGAGCCACAAGGCCGACGCCCGCATCATCGTGACCAAGGAAGCCATCGGCGTGGTCGCAGCGATCACCCCATGGAATTTCCCTCTGGCCATGGTCACCCGCAAGGTTGGCCCGGCGCTGGCGGCGGGGTGCACGATGATTCTCAAACCGTCGGAAGAAACCCCGCTGTCGGCCTTCGCCCTGGCGGTGTTGGCAGAACAGGCCGGGATTCCGGCGGGCGTGTTCAACATCGTGTCCGGCGATGCCGTGGCCATCGGTGGCGCACTGCAAGCCTCCAGCATTGTGCGCAAGCTGTCCTTCACCGGCTCCACCCGCACCGGCAAGCTGCTGATGCGCCAGGCCGCCGACACCCTGAAAAAGGTCTCCCTGGAACTGGGCGGCAACGCACCCTTTATCGTGTTTGACGATGCCGACCTGGACGCTGCCGTCAAAGGCGCCATGGCTTCCAAGTTTCGCAATACCGGGCAGACCTGCGTCTGCGTCAACCGCTTCTTCATCCAGGACGGTGTGTACGATGCGTTCACCCGCAAGCTGGCCGAAGCGGTCTCTGCGATGCGCGTCGGCAGCGCCCTGGACGGCGAAACCGAACAAGGCCCGCTGATCAATGCGGCCGCGTTGGCCAAGGTTGAAGCCCATGTCGGCGACGCCCTGGAGAAAGGCGCCAAGCTGCTGTGCGGCGGCCGTCGCCATGCCTTGGGCGGGACGTTCTTCGAGCCGACCATCCTCACCGAAGCCCACGGCGAGATGCTGATTGCCCAGGAAGAAACCTTCGGCCCGGTGGCAGCCTGTTTCCGCTTCAAGGACGAAGCCGAAGTGCTGCAACGGGCGAATGACACGCCGTTTGGCTTGTCGGCCTACTTCTACAGCCGCGACATCGGCCGCGTATGGCGCATGGCCGAAGGCCTGGAAGCGGGCATGGTCGGGATCAACGAAGGGATCATCTCCACCGAAGTCGCACCGTTTGGCGGGATCAAGGAGTCGGGCCTGGGCCGTGAAGGTTCCAGGTACGGCCTGGAGGATTACCTGGAGATCAAATACCTGTTGATGGGCGGTCTCTGACCCCATTTACCCAAACAACACCGATCCAATGTGGGAGCGGGCTTGCTCGCGAAAGCGGTGGGCCTGCCACCACATGCATTGACTGACACACCGCCTTCGCGAGCAAGCCCGCTCCCACAGGGAAATGGGCTTGCCCGCTGTTACTCCGTCAAAAACAAAAATATGGAGAACACCATGTCCACTCAACCCATCAAAATCGACGACCTGCCCATCGGTCGCTTCCACCTTAAAATCGCCGGCCTGACCTTCGGCGCCCACTTCACCGACGGCTACATCCTCGGCCTGATCGGCATTGCCTTCACCTTGCTCAGCCCACAGATGCAACTGGACGCCTTCTGGCAAGGCCTGATCGGCGCCTCGGCCCTGATCGGCCTGTTTATGGGCAGCCTGTTCTTTGGCTGGATCTCCGACACCCTCGGCCGGCAGAAAATCTTCCTGGTCAGCTTCGTCCTGATCACCGTTGCCTCGGTGATGCAGTTTTACGCCGAAACCGCCATGGCGCTGTTCCTCTGTCGGGTGTTGATCGGTATCGGCCTGGGCGGCGACTTCAGCGTCGGCCACGCGATGCTTGCCGAGTTCTCGCCCAGGAAACATCGCGGGGTACTGCTGGGCTCCTTCAGCGTGGTGTGGACGGTTGGTTACGTGGCCGCGACCTTTGTCGGCACCGCCATGCTCAGCCTCGGCGATGATGCCTGGCGCTGGATGCTCGCATCGTCGGCAATTCCTGCCGGGCTGATCCTGATCGCGCGCATCGGCACGCCCGAATCGCCGCGCTGGCTGATCAACCAGGGCCGGATTGCCGAGGCCCGAGCCATCGTCAAGAAACACCTCGGCGAACACGTGGTCCTCGATGAAGAACCGTCGACGCAAACCCGTTCTGGCTACGGCGTGCTGTTCAGCCGTGAATACCGCAAGCGCACCGCGTTCAACTGCCTGTTCTTCGTGTGCATCGTGATGCCGTACTTCGCCATCTACACCTTCCTGCCGTCGATCCTGCAGAAGATGGGCCTGGCCGAAGGTTTTGGCACCGAGCTGATGCTCAACCTGCTGCTGATCATCGGCGCCTTGATCGGCATCTGGTGCACCGTGAAATTCTCCCGGCGGGGCTTCCTGATCAACTCGTTCATCATCCTGGCGGCGGCGCTGTTCCTGCTGGCGGTATTGCCGGGCAGCATGGCGTGGTTGATGGTGCTGACGTTCGGCGTCTTCACCCTGGTGCTGTCGGCGGTGAGCAACCTGGTGGGCGTATTCCCGGCGGAGAGCTTCCCGACCGAAGTGCGGGCCAGCGGCATCGGCCTTGCCACAGCCGTCAGCCGCCTGGGTTCGGCGGTGAGTACCTTCCTGTTGCCGGTGAGCGTAGCGGGGATCGGCCTGAGCCCGACCATGGGCATCCTCGCCGCTATCCTGGTGCTGGGCGCGATCATCTCCTGGGCCTGGGCGCCGGAAACCAAGGCGTTGACCTTGAGCCAGGCGTGCAAGGCCGAGCCTGCGGTGTCAGGGATTGCTCACCCGGTTCAACCACTGCGTAAACAACCGAACCTTGGATAAACCCTGCTTGTCACTTGCCACATCCAGCCAATAGCCATACGGGCCGATCACCTCCACCGGGGTGATCGGCAGCAGGCTGCCATTCGCCAGTTCACGCTCGATCATCTGCCGGTCGATCACCGCCAGCCCACCGCCGGCCAGGGCGGTGTGGATCACCTGGTCCAGGGTGCTGAATTCCAGGCCCTGGCCTGCATCGATATCTTCCCGGCCCATGGCCGCCAGCCAGTTCTCCCAGACCTGCAAGCGCTTACCATCGTGCAGGATGTGCAGCAGCGGAAAACGCCGCAGGTCGGGCGGCTGACCGTCGCTGAACAGTTCCGGGCTGGCGACGGCGATGTGGCGTTCCATCACCAGCAGTTCACTGCTGCACTGCGTGGCCGCTTCCAGGCCGAAGCGGACCTGGCAGTCGATTTCCGCCAGGCTCGCGTGGGTGTTCTGGTGGGTGACGCTGAGGTTGATGTCCGGGTAACGCTCGCAAAACCGGCGCAGGTGGGCGGACAGCCAGCGGGTGGCCCAAGTGGGTGGCGCGACGATGCGCAGGCGCTGGCGCAGGTTGGGCACGCGCACGGCGTGCAGGGCGCGCTCGATATGGTCGAAGGCGTCGCTCAGGTGCGGGGAGAGGGCGAAGCCGGCTTCGGTCAGGGACAGGCCCTGGGGCGTACGGATGAAGAGGGCGACGCCGAGGTAGTCTTCCAGTTGTTTGATCTGGCGGCTGACGGCGCCCTGGGTGACGTTGAGGCCCACGGCGGCCTGGCTGAAGCTGCGGTGGCGGGCGACTTCTTCGAAGACACGGAGCATGTTGAGGGAGGGCAGTTGGCGCATGAAATGGATTCCACACCTGTTGTTTTTATGGGTGTTTTTGGCGGCCTCTTCGCGAGCAAGCCCGCTCCCACATTTGATCGGCGCCGCGGTCAAAATGTGGGAGCGGGCTTGCTCGCGAAGGCGTCAGTGAAGACGCCGCCTATTTTAGAAGTAGTAGCCAATGTTCATATACAACTGATTCTCCCACTGGTTACTCCCCCCAGCTCCCAAGCTCTCGGTATAGCTGCTCCCACCAATATACGGATCGTTCTTGCCGATCAACCACTCCGTGGCCACCCACAGTTTACTCACCGAAAACGACGTGCCCAGGATCACCCGCTGCGAGGTCTTGAACTGATCCTCGGACTTGTCAAACGCGCTGTAGTTGGCATACAGCTTCACACCGCTGACCTGGTCAAACAGGTACTTGCCACCCACGTCGTAGCTCAAATCCGCCACATACAGATTGCCGCGGCTGGCCACGTTGAACGTGCCGTCATACCCGCCCAGGGTCACCACGCTGTCGGTGCCCGGGTTGCGCGGCGACATCTGCTGGCGTGCCGCCTGCAATTGCACGCCCCACGGGCCGTTCTTGCCCAGGTAGTGGATCGCCACCGCGTTGCGTCGGCCATCGTCATTGGTGTCCTTGTTCTCCAGGGTGGAGGTCAGGCCGGACAGCCCGACTTCCGATTTCCACCCGCCCAGGTCCATGGCCTTGGCTACCCGCACCACCACGGTGTTGCGTTCCTGGTTGTTGCTGCCGTCGCCCACGTAGCTGTCGGCCTCGGAGATCACGCTGGAGTAGGTCACGCCCTTGCTCGTGCCTTTGCCTTGCCACGCCGGGCGCAGGTAGTAACCGGCCTGGATGTTCCAGTCGCCGCTTTGCTGGATGTACTTGGCGCCCACCTGCTGCACATCTTCCAGGCCGATCACGTTGCCCAGGGTTTCGTAGAAGGTGCTGCCGAAGTACGGCTGCAAGCCAAACGGCACGGTGTTCAGGCCCACTTGCACCTGCTGGTCGGGGTTGAACTTGTAGCCCACCCAGGCGAACTTGGCGAACTGGATATCGCCGTAGTTCTTGGTGTACTGGTACGGGTAGGAGCGCCCGTAGAACCGGTACTGCGCTTCGCCGATCCAGGTGTCGGAGTTGTACTTGGCGCTGAGGTACGCGGTGTCGAGGCCGAACTTCTGGATGTCGCGATCCGGGTCGTAGTCCCAACGGGCGCGCACGGCGCCGCCGAGGTCGAGGTTGTCGGTGACTTGAATGGCCATGGCCGGTGCCGCAAGGGCGCCAAGCACAGGGACCAGAGCGATGTAACGGAAGGTTGGTCGCATGGTTTTACTCTCGTTATTAGTTATTTTTTGGCAACAGCAGCCCCTTGCCGCAACGAACGCTGCGACGCGGGGTAAAGGGTTGACTCAGTGCGCTTGCGGGCGAATCAGCCGCAACGGCGGGCCGGCGGCGGGCAGCTCCGAGGCGCCGGGGGCGGCGGCCAGCAAGGTCTGGGTGTAGGTGTTCTGGGGGTGCAGCAACACTTGCTCGGCAGTGCCGTACTCGACGACTTCGCCCTGGCGCATCACCGCGATGTAGTCGCTGATCTGCGCCGCCACCCGCAGGTCGTGGGTGATGAACAGGATGCTCAGGTTCAGGCGCTGCTGCAGTTCGGCCAGCAGTTCCAGCACCTGTTTCTGCACCGAGACATCCAGGGCTGACACGCTCTCATCGGCGATCAACACTTCCGGGCGCATCGCCAGGGCGCGGGCGATGCCGATGCGCTGGCGCTGGCCGCCGGAGAACTGCCGGGGCTTGCGCTTGAGGGCGTCGCGCTTGAGGCCCACCTGTTCCAGCAAATCTCCGGCTTCAGCCCACGCATCCTTGGCCGACAACCCGCGCAATTGCGCGGCGCGGGCGATGATGTCGCCCACCCGGTGCCGAGGATTGAGCGAGCCATACGGGTCCTGGAAAATCATCTGGATGCGCCGACGATTCGCCGCCAGCGCCGAGCCGCGCAGGGCCAGGAAGTCGGTGTCACCGACCCATACGTGGCCGCTGTCGCTGTCCACCAGGCGGATCGCGGCTTTCACCAACGTGCTTTTGCCCGAACCGGACTCGCCGACAATCGCCAGGGTCTTGCCCCGTGGCAGTTGCAGCGAGACATTGCGCAAGGCCGCCACCGAGCTGCCGCCGACGGTGTAGGTCTTGGTCAGGTGCTCGATGCGCAATGCCAGCTCGCCGTCGGCACTCGGCTTGTGCAGCTCCGGGTGCAGCGCCGGCACGGCCGCAATCAGCTTGCGGGTGTAGGCGTGGGCCGGGGCATTCAGCACCTGGTCGCGCTCGCCGATTTCCACCAGCCGGCCGCCTTCCATCACCGCGATACGGTCGGCAATCTGCGCCACCACGCCGAAGTCATGGGTGATAAACAGAATGCCGTGTTGCCCGCGGCCGCGCAGTTCGCGCACCAGCTTCAGCACCTGCGCCTGGGTGGTCACGTCCAGCGCCGTAGTGGGCTCGTCGGCGATCAGCAGGTCCGGGTTCATCGCCAGCGCCATGGCAATCACCACTCGCTGGCATTGCCCGCCAGACAGTTGATGGGGAAAGCTGTTGGCGATGCGTGGCGGGTCCGGCAGTTGCGTCGACTCCAGCAGCGCCAGCATGCGCTCGCGGCGTTCAGCGCCAGGCATCTGCGGTGCGTGAATATCGAAGATCTCTTCCACTTGCTTGCCAATGCGAATCGCCGGGTTCAGCGCCGCCATGGGCTCCTGGAAAATCATCGCGATACGGTTGCCCCGCAGCTGGCGCAAACGCTCCTCGTCGAGGGTGCAAATGTCATCGCCGAGGAAGTCGATCACGCCTTCGGTATGCCGCAAACCCTTGGCGTAGTCGCCCATGATCGCCGCCGACAGCACGGACTTGCCGGAGCCGGACTCGCCGATCACGCAGAGGATTTCGCCCTTGCGCACCTCCAGGCTGATGCCTTGCACCGCGTGGCTGCGGTCGGCGCCGGCGGGCAATTCGATGGACAGGTTCTGCACCCGCAGTACTTGCGTGTGGTTCATGCTCAACTCCTTGCGCCTTTCTGGGCGTGTTCATCCAGGCCGTCCGCCAACAGGCTCAGGCCCAGCATCAGGGTGGAGATGGCGATGCACGGGAAGATCACCAGGTGCGGGAAGGCGATGGCCATGGCGCGGCCGTCATTGATCATGCCGCCCCAGTCCGGTGTGGGCGGCGGCAGCCCGAGGCCCAGGAAGCCGAGGGCGCCGATCATGATCGCGGTGTAGCCGATGCGCAGGCAGAAATCGACAATCAGCGGCCCGCCGCAGTTGGGCAGGATTTCCACCAGCATGATCCGCAGCGAGCCTTCGCCCTGGGTGATGGCACTGAGCACGTAGTCTCGCGAGCGAATATCGATGGTCAGGGCGCGCATGATCCGGAAGATCGCCGGTGCGCTGGTGAAGGTCACCGCAATCAGGATATTCAGCGCCGAAGCACCGAGGGCGATGATGATCACGATGTACAACACCAGCACCGGGAACGACAGCACCGTGTCGGCCACATACGACAGCACGCTGTCGACCCAGCCGTTGAAGTAGCCGGCGCACAGGCCCATGGCGATGCCCACGGCAAACGCGGTGAGCGTGGCGAGGATCGACCAGAACAGCACGGTACGGGTGCCCCAGATCAGCCGCGAGAGAATGTCGCGGCCAATCATATCGGTGCCCAGCAGGAAGCTCTGGCCGTTGTCGCCGACGGTCATTGGCGTGAGCAAGGGCGTGAAGCTTTCCAGCGGATCATGGGGCGCGATCCACGGTGCGAACAGCGCGATCACCACCCAGCCGCCCACCAGCAGCAGGCCGAGCAATGCCAAGGGATGTTTGAACGAGTGCAGCAGGTTCATTGGGCACCTCCGCCGAGGCTGCGCAGGGTGATGCGCGGGTTGAGCCAGGTGTAGGCCAGGTCCGAGAAAATCTTGGTGATGCCCACCACCACGGCACTGACCATCGCGCAGGCTTCGATCAGGTACACGTCATGGTTCAGCGAGGCGGTGTACAGCAGCGAGCCGAAGCCCTTGTAGGCGAAGAACACCTCCACCACGATCACGTTCGACAGCAGCCACGGGATGTACAGCATGATCACCGTGACCGGCGCGATCAGCACATTGCGCAGGGCATGCCGCAGCACAATGCGTGAGGTCGATGCGCCCTTGAGTCGCGCCGTGCGGATGTACGGCGCCTGCATCACTTCCACCATCGAGGCCCGGGTGATGCGCGCCAGGTAACCGATGCCGAACAGGCACAGCACCATCAGTGGCAGCACCAATTGCACGACGCTGAAGCCCTCGCTCATGCTGCTCACACCGGGCAGCCAGTTAAGCCAGAACACAAAGATCGCGGAGACGAACACCGCGCTGGCGAAGTCGGGAATCGAGGTGGTGACGATCGACAGGAACGACACCAGGCGGTCTAGCGCCGAGCCCTGGCGAATCCCGGCCAGAATGCCGAGGGTCAACGCCACCGGCACCATCACCAGCAAGGCCAGGCCGGCCAGGGTCAGGGTTTGCGCAAGGTTCGGCAGCAGCAGCTTGATCACTGATTCGCGAAAGTACACCGAGGTGCCCCAGTCGCCGCTGACAAAGTCCTTGAGCCACACCAGGTAGCGCCACACAAAGGGTTGGTTATAGCCATGTTCCACCAGCCACGCGGCGCGCTGGTCGGCCGCGGAGTAGGGGCCGAGGACGTTGATCGCCACGTCTTCTATATTCAGTTCCAGGGCCAGGAACACGATCAATGACACCGACAGCAGGGTCGCCACCAGCGCCAATAACTTGCGCATCAGAAAATGAGCCATGGGTGCATGCTCCGACTGTTCAAGGGATGCCTGCCCGTGTGCGGGCAGGGAGGAGGGCGTGCGCTAAATCAAGCGCTCATCCACACACTGTCCATCGGGTAGAAGTCGGAAGGGTGCACCTGGAAGCCCTGGACCTTTTTGCTCACGGCGGTGAACTTGTCGCCCCAGAACGGCTGCACGATCACGCAGGCGTCCTGCAGGATGCGTTCGACATTTTCCATCGCCACGGCGCGCTGTTTCGGGTCGATGATGCCCATGGCCTTGTCCAGCGCGGCATCGAACGCCGGGTCGCTGTAATGGCTTTCGTTCCAGGCACCACCGCCACGGTAGGCCAGTTCCAGGGACATTACGCCCAGCGGGCGGTGGGCCCAGTAGGTCAGGCTGAAGGCGGCCTTGTCCCAGATCGGCCAGTACTGTGCAGCAGGGATCACTTTGAGGTTGATGCGGATCCCGGCTTCCAGGCAGTTCTGTTGCAGTATCTGCGCGCAGTCCTGTTCATAGCGGCCCTGGGTGTTGCCGACGATCAGGTCAATGTCGATGCCGTTGGGGAAGCCGGCTTCGGCCAGCAGCTTCTTGGCCGCCGCCACGTCGCGGTTGCGCTTGGGCAGCGGGAAATATTCGGGGTGGGAAGGCGCCACATGATGGTCTTCGCCGAGGGTGCCCATGCCGCGATAGGCGATCTTCAGCATTTGCGCATTATCGGCGCACAGCACCACCGCCTTGCGGATGCGCAGGTCGGTGAACGGCTTCTGGTCGCAGGCCATGCGCATCACCACGGTTTGCGCCGACTTGCAGGTCAGCAACTGGGCCCCGGGCAAGCGCTTGGCCAGGTCCAGTTCAGCCACCGTCACGCGGTACAGCACGTCGACTTGCCCGGCTTGCAGGGCGGCGAGGTGGGTGGACACGTCGGTGCCCATGTCGATGTAGCGCAACTCGTCAAGGTTGGCTGGTTTGCCCCAGTAATCGGCGCGCTTGGCGAAGGTCGCCTGCTTGTTCACGGCGAATGAAACCAGCTTGAACGGCCCGGTGCCCAGCGGGTTTTTCGCCCAGTCGTCACCGGCCTTGAAGCTGCGGTGCACGATGGCGCAGGTGAAGGCGTTGAGCATCTCCGGGATCGCCAGGATCGGCCGCTTGAGCACCAGGCGGAACTGGAACTCGCTGACTTTTTCGAAGGCCTTGATGTCCTGGAACGCGGTGCGGTTCACCGACTTGGAATCGGCGGCGATCCAGCGTTCGATATTGTGCTGCACGTCGTCGACGTTGAAGGTGTCGCCGTTGCTCCACTTCACGTTCTGGCGCAGGTTGAAGGTCCACGTGGCGAGGTCTTCCGACGGGCTCCAGCTCTCGGCGAGGTAAGGGTGGGTGATGTTGTCGGCGTCGACCCAGGTCAGGTATTCCACCGAGTTGCGCAGCAGGTTCGAGGCTTCGATCCAGGTGATCAGCATCGGGTCCTGGATTTCCTGGATCGCGCAGGCAAACCGCAGGCTGCCGCCCTGGCGTGGCTCGGCGGCCTGGGCGTCATTGCCCAGCAGTGCGGAACCGAGAAAGGTGCTGGCACTGGCGACGGTGATGCCCAGCAGCGCGGCTGTGCGCAGGAATTGGCGACGGTTGATTTCGCCGCTTTGCACTTGGGCACACAGATCATTTACGGCTGGATGCGGCGCGGCGCCGTCCAGGGTAGTCAACTCTTTCATAAGCCTCTCCGGTACTTGCGAATATGCGTTTTTTTGTTGAACCGCAAGGGTCAATGGCAAGCGCCGCGAAGGCGTGACCGTGACCGCTGTGAAGCCGGCAGAAGAACAAGGCGCAACGAAGTCGGGAGGGTGGCAATCGGACAGGACATAGGGCAGCTCTCATGTTGTTTTTATTAGAGATGCCCGCAGTTTTGTCATTTGCGCAAAGATCGACAAACGACAAATTCTGCGTTGGAACGTTCTATAAACGCATGTTACATGTCGCTCCCCACCGACCGATCGTTCCCACGCTCTGCGTGGGAATGCCGCCCCGGACGTTCCGCGTCCCCTCTGCGAAACGGTGACGCAGAGCGTCACGGGATGCATTCCCACGCAGAGCGTGGGAACGATCAGTACCTCAACAAGCGCGGGTCGAACGGGTAGTCGGAGAGCAACTCGATGCCGTGTTCGTGGATGTAGATCTGCTCTTCGAGCTTGACCCCTTCGCCGCCGTCGTCGTGGCCGATGTAGCTTTCCACGCAGATGGTCATGCCGGCTTCGAACACGCCGTCGTAGCCCAGGGCATCAATGTCTTCGCGGTGCACCACGTAGGGGTATTCACCGGTCATGCCAACCCCGTGCACCAGGGCGAAGTAACGGTTGTTTTTGTAATGCTCGGGAATCTTCCAGGCCAGTTCCGCGTACTCCTTGAAACTGCGCCCGGCCTTGAGCATTTCCATGTTGGTCTGCACTTGCTCGTAGGCCAGTTTGTACAGCTCCTGCTGCTTGGCGGTGGCGGCTTGTTCCCCGCACAGGAAGGTCCGCGAGAAGTCGGCGTAGTAGCCGAAACGCCCGACCACGTCAGTGTCCAGCGCTACCAGGTCGCCGGCTTCGATGGGCCGGGTGCTGCACTCCTGGAACCACGGGTTGGTGCGTGGGCCGGAGGACAGCAGGCGGGTCTCGACGTAATCACCGTCGGTGGCGATCACGTGCTGGTGCAGGTGCGACCACAGCTCGTTCTCGCTGATGCCGGGGGTGAGTTTGCTTTCCATCAGGCGCACCCCGGCTTCAGTGGCACGCAGGCTGGCGCGGATCATCTTGAGTTCGTTCGGCACCTTGATGCAGCGCGCACGTTCCAGCGGTTCCTGGGCATCAAATATCTGATAGCCGAGCTTTTGCAGTTCGAAGGCCGCAGCGGAGGTGGCGCTTTCAATGGCGATGCGTTTGCCGCCGCCGCATTTGCGCACCAGCTCATCGATTTCCGCGGCCCAGTCGGCGGTGACATTGCCCAGGAAACTTTCGCAGAAGTAATAGGAGATGGCTTTGGCCGGGCGCACTTCATCGACGGTGTTGAGGGTTTCGGCCAGGTGCAGGCAGCCGCCGAACTCGAACACCACCACCGGGCCTTCTGCCGGGATAAACGCATAGCGGGCCGGGTTGCGCGCCGAGTACACCTGCATGTTGCGTGAGCCGGTGGCGTAGCGCATGTGGGTAGGGTCGAACAGTACGCAGGCGGCGTAGTCGCGTTTTTTCAGCTCGTTGCGTACCCGTTGCAGACGGTCCAACTGGATCTGCTGGATCTCGTCATGGGTAGGTTCGCAGTCAGCGGGGTTGCGGTTGGGGCCGGACAGACTCATAGGGTGTTCCTCGCAGGGCAAATACGGTTTCAAGGTTTTTTAGGTATGAATCAGTCGAGCAACTGGTCGCTGCGGACCAGGTTGCGTTCGGCTTGCAGATGGGCTTCGGACAGGCGTCCGTAAAGCTGCTTGGTGCGCTGGGCACGGCCAATGATTCCGGGCTTTTCGGAGTAGGCGAAGATCGCCGTGTTGCGCTCGGTGGCGCCTTCCACGCGGGTCACCCGGTGCACCGAAAAACGCCCTTTGAATATCTGCAAATCGCCGGGATTCAGCTCCAGTTCCTGCACCCGCGAACGGTCCTCGCCACGCACCACCTTGCCGACAGCGCCGAGGTTCTCCTGGGTGCGCGAGCGAATCATCGGCGCGTACTCGAACAGGCCGCCGGCCTCGGGCTTCTGGGTCATCATGCTGACGATGAATTCGTTGGTATCGAAGTGCCAGGGCTGCTCGGTGCCGTCCGGCATCACGTTGATCACCAGCCCGGCGAACGGGTCGGCGTACTCGAAGATTTCCGGCTCATTCAGGCAGGCACCGATAAAGCGTTTCATCATCGGCGACACGTACAGCCGGTGGATGATCGCGTCCGGGGCGATCATGTCGCGGGTCACAAAGCCGCTGGTGCGCTCCATGAACGTGCGGCGCGGGTCATCGTGGGGCAGGGAGGTGTCGTCCTCGGTGAAGTAGGCGTTGACCTTGCGCACCGAATAAAACGTCTTGCCCGACAGCGCCAAACCTTCCAGGCGCGCCTGCTCAAGCGCCGCGGGGCGCAGGAAGTTCTTCAGCAGGCAGCAACCGTCTTCGGCCAGTTCGGCCCGGGCGTGTTCGATCAGGGCCTGTAATTGAACATGGCCCGAATCATGTATGGGATACAGCTCGGTATTAATAATGTCGCTGATATCGCCCACTTCAGCGTCAGCAAGTTGAAGGCTCATGCAAGACTCCCGGAACTATCAGTTGGTGTTTTTTGGCTGACCCGATAGTTGCTGAACGAGGTGCAAAGTGGAAATTACAAGTTGTGATCGAATCCATCGGCGAGGGCGATAGTTATGTCGGGCGAACTGGATGGCACCCTGCTTAAAGTGTTTGTGGCAATTATCGAGTGCCAGGGGTTTTCGGCGGCCGCCGAGCGCCTGCACAAGACCCAATCCACCGTCAGCCAGAGCCTGCAACGCCTGGAAGACATCGTCGGCACGCCACTGATCCGCCGTACCAGCCGCTCGGTGGGCCTGACCCCCGGTGGCGAAACCTTTTTGATCTACGCCCGGCAGATCCTCAAGCTGCACAGCGAGGCCGTCAGCGCCGCGCAATTGCCCAATCAACAGGTGTGTATCCACCTCGGCATGCCCGAGGACTACGCCGAGTACTGCCTGGGCGGGATGCTCAAGGACTTCCAGGCGCAGTTCTCCCAGGTACGGCCCGATGTGTGCTGCGAGATGTCGACGGCCCTGGTGGGGCGCCTGCAACGGGGCGAGCTGGACCTGGTGCTGGGGGTGGAACACGCAGGTTTGCACAGCGGGGAATACCTGTGCGACGAGCCGTTGGTGTGGGTCGCGGCGCCCAGCTGGAGTTGCGTGGGGCGTCAGTCGGTGCCGTTGGCGGTGTACGCCGAGGGCTGCGCGTTCCGTGCGAACGCCGTGCAGGCGCTGGCCCAGTCCGGGCGCTCGTGGCAGGTGGTTTACACCAGCCAAAGCCCGCGCGGCATTGCGATTGCGATCGAGCAGGGCTTGTCGGTGGGCGTGATGGCGCGGCGCCTGGTGCCACCCGACTGGCAGATTCTGGACGAGCGCCAGGGCTTCCCGCCGATTGCCCCGGCGCGCCTGATGTTCTGGCGTTCAGCCGGTTGCCAGGTGCCGGAAGTGGATGCCCTGGTGGAGATTCTGCGCCGGCAACTGGGCCACTCAGGGCATCTGGGCGGCCAGCGCTTCACGGGTGTGTCGCTGGGCCATGCGCTTGAGCAATAACAGGCTGGCCAACACCCAGGCCGCGATCCAGCCGTGCACCACCGCAAATTCGGCAGTGACTTGCAGCAGCCAGCCGCACAAGGCATTGCCGGTGGCACTCGCCAGGCCGTAGCTGACCATGCTCAGGCTCACCACTTGCAGGCTGTGCACCGGGCTGAGCCGGGCACCGACGTAGGCGGCCATCAAGCCCCAACACGGGAAATAGAACAGCGCGAACAGCCCGGCCGCCAGCCAGCTCAGTACCAGGCTCGGGTGCCCGAGCAAGCCGAGCATGCTCAGACCAAACGCGCCGATACTCAGGGCCATCACCCGCAACGCCCCCCAACGATCTGCCAGCGTGCCGAGCAGCAAGCCGCCGATCACACCGCCGATCCCGATCAGCGTCCACATCGAGCCGGTGACGGAAGCGCTGGCCTGTAGCTGCTCGCTGACGAACGCCGACAGGAAATTCAGAAACGGCCCGCTGATGGCGCCGATAAACGCGCTGAGCAAGACGATCTGCATTGCCACTGGTTGTGCCATGCACAACTTCAGCCATTGGCGCAGCACTTGATTCAGCGCCGGCGCCATGGTCTCGCGTGGTGCCGGTTGCTTGATCGGGGCCAGTGCCCACAGGGTCAACAGCGTGACAACCAGCGTCAACCCGGCGCAGATCAGCCAGAACTGGCGCAACGACAACCCCTGCAACAGCGCGATCAACAGCCCGTTCAAGCACAGCGCAAAGGCTGAGCCCGAGGACGCCAGCCCGAGCACCCGGCTGCGATGTGTAGTCGGGATCACCTCTTGAGCGAGGGCCGAAATCGCGTTCCAGTTCGACACCGCGCACGCCGACACCAGTGCCAGGCACAGGGCAAACGGCAGCACCCACGGCGTGGCGACGGCCAGGGCCAGCAGGGCGGGGCTGAGGACGATGGTCAGGCGCACCATATTGCGCGGGCTGATCCACGCCGCCGCCAGGCCGCTGGCAATCGAGGCGCCCATGTAGAACAGCTGCAACAGCGCGGCGATCAATGCGGCCTGGCTGTAACTGAGCTCAAAGGCCAGGCGGATCTGCGGCAACAGCGCCGAATACAGGAACACACTGAAACCGTGGGTGGTGGCGTTGCAGGCGGTAAACACCAGTGCCAGCAAGCCAATACTTCGCCGGGATGAAACGGGTGCGTTGGACATGGCGATGACTCGATAAGTTAATCGCGAAAGAGAGGGGCGAAGTTACAGGAAGTACATCGGCAGACTAGCGTTTATAGCCTGGCGACGACCAATGCTTAATTGTCTTAGTGTGCATGCGTTATACGCAGGCTATTTATTCGTGAGCGACGGTCTGTAGCGATAAACGACACTTTCAGCGGTTGCGACGATTAATTGTTTGTCAGGCTGGGGTGCTACCGCTGACCCAATACAAAAAGGTATGTTGTGCAGGTTATTTCCCCTGTGCTCCCGAGTGTCGTCCATGAAACGCAAAATGCCCGGTCTCAACGCCCTCAAAGCTTTCGAAGTCGCCGGCAGTACCGGCAGTTTTACCCGGGCCGCCGAGCTGTTGAACGTCACGCAGAGTGCGGTCAGCCGCCAGGTGCGCCAGCTTGAAGAACAGTTGGGCGAGGCCCTGCTGGAGCGTCGTCACCATCACCTGGAATTGACCAGTGCCGGGCGGGTGTTGCTGCGGGCGTTGCACCAGTCGTTCGACAAGATCGAGTTGACGGTGCGCAGTATCCAGCAGAAGTCCCATGCCAATCGGTTGCACATCAATGCGCCGCCGACGTTTACCAATCGTTGGTTGATGCCGCGGTTGGGGCGCTTGCGCGAGCAGCATCCGGAGTTGGAGCTGAGCATTACCACGCGGTTGCAGGACAGCCTGGCGGAGACCAGTACGCTGGATTGTGCGATTCGGTTTGGCGATGGGGAATGGGATGGGTTGGACAGTTCGCTGTTGATTCAGGAGCGGCATATCGCGGTGTGTGCGCCGTCGTTGTATGCCCGGGAGTGGAGTGACGGGATTGATCTGAATCGCATGACGTTGCTGCATGTGCTGGCGCGGGAGGATCAGCGGTATCTGACGTGGAAGCATTGGCTGGATGCGGCGCGGATCAGTGGGGTTGATATCGAGGGGGGGTATGAGTTTGACCTGCTGGATTTGGCGATTCGGGCGGCGATCGATGGGTTGGGGATTACCATTGCGGATTGGCATATGGTCGCTTCGGAGTTGGCCAGTGGGCAGTTGACGCAGGTGCTGAATGTGCATGTGGAGGGGCATCAGTCGTATTGGCTGGTGACCCGGCCGGAGCAGACGGATACGCCGCAGTTGCAGGTGTTTGCGCAGTGGCTGCAGGAGGAGATTTGGTTGGCTCAGCGGCAGTTGGAGCCTTCTTTGGCGGCTGTTTGATTCGGTGTACATATCCGTTATTTAGGTAACGGCGACTTATGGTTCCGCTCTTACAGCGGGTCACTTTTGGCAAACGCCCCAAAAGTAACCAAAAGGTCTTTGCCCC
>NZ_JACARZ010000081.1:0-65786 GCF_013386315.1 Pseudomonas sp. P7779
GGCGGTGGGTCAGTGAAGAACTTGCTGACTGACACACCGCTTTCGCGAGCAAGCCCGCTCCCACATTTTCAACCGCGTTTCGGCAGCTTCCAGTTGGGTCGGATGAAGTGGCAGGTGTAGCCATTCGGAATCCGCTCCAGGTAATCCTGATGCTCCGGCTCCGCCTCCCAGAACGGCCCCGCCGGTTCGATTTCCGTCACGACACGGCCTGGCCACAACCCCGAGGCATCGACGTCGGCGGCGGTGTCTTCAGCGATGTCGCGTTGCTGTTCGCTCAGGTAATAAATCGCCGAACGGTAGCTGGGGCCCAGGTCGTTGCCCTGGCGGTTGGGCGTGCTGGGGTCGTGGATCTGGAAAAAGAACTCGAGGATCTGCCGGTAGGTGATCACCGTCGGGTCGAAGACGATCTCGATGGCTTCGGCATGGTTGCCGTGGTTGCGATACGTGGCATTCGGCACATCGCCGCCGGTGTAGCCGACCCGCGTGTGCAGCACGCCGGGGTAGCGGCGCAGCAGGTCTTGCATGCCCCAGAAGCAGCCGCCGGCGAGCAGGGCGGTTTCGGTCGGGTTGGTCATGGTCTGTGCTTCCCCTTGTTGGATACCTCGCTAGTTATGGGGGCAGGTTGGACGATTCCAAGGTCGAGGGGCGCGCCTTCGATCGGCTTTGTCCGCGTTGCCCGCAGCGCCATCAACAGCGCCAACACGGGTGCCAGGGTAAACAGCGCGAACAGCCAGCGCGCGGCATGGGCGATGCCGCCATTGCCCGCCACTTCATTGATGCCCGCCATGTTCGAGATCACCCCCGCCAGCGCCGCGCCCATGGCCATGGCGAACAGTTGCAGGGTGGTGATCGACGAAGCGGCCGTGTCCTTGTCCTGTTCCGAAGCCACTTGCAGGATGCGCGTCAGCAGGTGCGGCCAACCCAGGCCGATGCCGAACCCCACCAGGAACAGCCCCAGGCAGATAGGGGCCAGCAATGTCCATTCGCCCTGGCTGGCGATGGGCGTAGTGATCGCCAGCATCATCAAGCCCGCCACGATAAACAGCGGCCCCGCGATGATGGCGCGATGTGGGCCGCGGCCGGTCCAGCCGGAGCTGATGATTTCCGAGACCGTCCAGCCGGCCGCCATCAGCGCGGCCATGTAACCGGCGATCAGCGGCGACTGGCCATGCAAATGCTGCAGAAAGTACGGCATGAAGATCTCGCTGCTCATGCCGATCACCAACAGGCAGGTGGTCGCATAAAGCGCGCAGAGCGGGGTGCTGAACTTCAATGCATCCCGGGGCAAAAGACGCACGGTGGCGCTGGACTCCTTGCGGATCAACAGCACCACCAGCACGACGCAGGTGGCGATACCCAACAGGTTCCAGCTCGGCAGCGCCGAGACGCTGCCGGCACACACCGCCAGCACCGCGCCCGCCAGCAGCACCAGTTGTGGCACCGGCAAACGGGTGGTAGCGGTCGCCGTGGTGTCGCGTGGGGGCAGGGCGCGGCTGGTGAGTACCATGTACGCCAGGCTCACCGGCACCATCGAGCCGAAGGCCAGGCGCCACGCGTCCATCTCGGCAAACACACCACCCACCGCCGGCCCGACGAGCGTCGCCACGCCCCACATCCCCGACACCAGTGCCATTGCGCGCGGCCACAGGCGCTCTTCGAACACCAGTTGGATCATCGAGTAACACAGGGCCAGCAAGACCCCGCCGCCCAGTCCCTGGATGGAGCGCCCCGCGAGCATCACCGGCATGTTCGGCGCCAGGGCACAGATCAGCACGCCTACCATGAACACCAGTGTGGCCAGCGCATACGCCAGCCGTGGACCGGTGCGTTGCAACAGCTTGGAGGTGAGGGCGGAACCGAGGATCGAGGCCACCACGTACAGTGTGGTGCTCCACGCATAAAGCGCCAGGCCGCCGATTTCGGCCACCACCGACGGCAGGATGGTGGTGGCGATATAGGTGTTGGTGGCATACAGCGCGATGCCGCCTGAAAGGGCAATGGAGCGGGTGGCGTTCTTGCCGCTAAGCAACTCGCCCCAACTGCTGTCTTGGGTTTGCATCAACGATTCCTTGTAATGCGTTCGCGGTATGGAAGCCGGCGAAGGGCTAAGCGTCAGGCTTGAGGTAATTAACCAAGCAATTGCTTTTAATATTGCGTTGAGGCGAATTATTTTGCAAGGAATGACTTGTCAGGTGGCTGAGTCGCTATGGCAGCCGAGGGGGGGCGTGAGGCGCGCGGTTTCCCACGGCCAGCAGCACTTCACACCATCAGTTTCCGGCTGAACTTGGTTTCCATCACGATATGCGAAGCGGTGTGCGCCACCCCTTTGATCATGTTGATCCTGATGAGCTCGGCATTGAGTTCGCTCAGGGTGGCGGTGGCCAGGTGAATGATGAAATCGGATTCCCCCGAGACCGCGTAAACGGCCTGCACCGCTTCCATCCTGCGCAGCGAGGTCATCACATCGGTGTAGCTCTTGTTGGTGCAGGAGGTCATGGTAAAGCAGGTCACCGTCTGCTGAAGCCGGTCCTGGTCGATGCGCACGCTGTAGCCGGTGATGACGCCGGCCTTTTCCAGGCGGGTAATCCGCTCCTGCACCGCAGAGCGCGAGACCCCGAGCTTGCGGGCCAATGACGCGGTGGGTTCGCGTGCGTTGGCTTGCAGCAGGCCAAGCAATTGCCTGTCCTTGTCGGTGAGGTTAAACAGTGGACCGGGATTCTGCGTATCCATGGACACGTCCTTGACCCTCGCTGGGGTTCAGTTTTTATGAGTCGCCCTGTGTTGCGAGCGCTTTTCCTGAAACATATCCATCATTTTCAGGCCGGCGTAAACCGTTTGTGCGGCCGCCGGGCCCAGGGGGCCGCCATTCCATTCCAGGCCGTAGGCATCGAACAGGCGGTAGCGATCGGTTTCGCCGCAGATCGCCTCGGCGATGACGCGTGCGCCGATCGGCGCGGTGTTCATACCATGGCCACCAAATGATGTACACGCCCACAATCCCTGCCCCAGCGGGCCAATGTGCGGCATCTTGTGCCGCGCATAACCCATCAACCCGGACCAGGCCTTGTCGATCCTGATGCCGCGCAATTGCGGATAAACGTCGAGGATATCCTGCGTCAGCAATTGCCCCAGGCGTTTCTCATCCTGCAGGTTGCGCGTGGTAATGCGGCCGCCCCAGAGCAGGCGGTCGCCCTCGACGATTCGGTAATAGTCCGAGGCCCGGCGGTTATCGCCCACGGCATCGGAGGTACAGACCGCCTCGGCCAGGCGATCGCCCAGGTGCTCGGTCAGCACTGCATAGGTCGCGATCGGCAGGAAGGCGCGGCGTAATTTGCCGAACTCAGGCCCCCCATAGCCGCCGCAGCAGTACACCACGTGGGCACAATCGACAGTGCCCTGATCGGTGATGACCCGGTGTCGCCCGTTGCGGCTTTCGACGGCGGTCATGGGCGAGCGTTCATGGATTTTGCCACCACTTTGCTCGATCAGTCGGGCCAGGCCGAGGCAATAGTTCAAGGGGTGGAAGTGAAAGCCATGGTTGTCGCGCAGCGCCTGGAAATACCGCTCGGTCTTGAGCTTTTCGCGCACCGCCTGGCGATCCAGGTAGTCGAGGTGAAAGTCGAAATCCGCGGCCATTTTGTCCCGCACACGCTGCAGGTTGTCGCCATCCTCGTAGCGCACCACACTCAGTTTTCCCGGGGTTGGCGTGCAGCCGGGCAACTGATGACCGGCGATCATGCCCCGAACAATTTCGACGCCTTCAAGCGACAGTTTGAACAGCGCGGCGGCCGTCGGTTTGCCGCAGCGTCGCTCGATGGCGGCCAACCCTTCGGACCAGCCCTGGAGCACGAAGCCACCGTTGCGCCCCGACGCTCCCCAGGCCACGCGACCGGCATCCAGCAGCACCACCGACTGCCCGCGGGAGACCAGCTCCCACGCCGTGCTCAGCCCCGCCAGCCCGGCGCCGATCACGCACACATCGGCCCGGGCGTTGCCACACAGCGCCTGGCGTTCAGTCGTGTCGCGCATCGTGGCGGTGTAGTAATTGTTGTTATAGGTGTACATGAAGTCGGTCGTCCTTTTTTCGCGGCGCAGGCATACAGCGCGCCGCGTCGGGGACGGGGCGCCTGTACGGCCTGTGGGGGTTTTTACTGCACCTGGGTAAGGTCGGCGCCGTACCATTTCTCTGACAATTGCTTGAGCGTGCCGTCGGCTTTCATGTCGGCGACGATCTTGGTCAGCGCGCTGTTGAACGCCTCATCGCCCTTGTCCACGGCGATGGCCAAGGGTTCGTAGTAGGCGGGTTTGCCTTCCACCCTGACGATGGGGTAGCCATTCTTGACGGCGGCGACGATGGTGGGCAGGGCGGACAGGGTTGCGTTCAGGCGCACCCCGTCCCCCATGCGCAGGTCATCCAGCGGGCCCATGCTGTCGCCGTACGTGCGAACCTCGCCGGGGGTGACTTCGTAAGTGAAAGGCGGCACATCGGCGGCGTCGATCTTGAGGCGGCGGTTGATATAGTCCTCCGAAGTCGTACCGGCTTCGACGCCGATGATCTTGCCGTTCAGGTCCGCCACTTTGGTCTCGGCCGCGTCCTTGTGCACCGCGAATACATACGGCGTGTAGTAGTAGATCGCGGGGAAGTCGAGCACCCGGGTGCGCTCGGTGGTAGGCGTCATTGAGCCGACCGACAGGTCCCAGCGGCTCGACCAGCGCCCGGCGGTGATGATCCCGTATTCGGGCGTCACGAAGTCGACTTTGCTGCCCAGGCGTTTGCCGATTTCGCTGGCGACGTCGATATCGAAGCCTTGCAGCTTATTGTCCGGGCCAAGGAACGATTGCGGTGGCCAGTTGGCCGAGGTGGCCACCTTGATCACCTTGGTTTCATGGATGCGGTCGAGGGTCGAGCCCGCCCAGGCCGCGCCTGTGAGGCTGGTGAGGGCGGTGGCGACAGCGGCTGCGGTGAAGAAGCGAGTGAACGAGATCATGGGTAAGCCTCCAGTATCTTGAGTGCGGTGCCTGTTGTTTTTATCGGTGACTTCGCAAGGTTCGACGGTGCTGCTCAGTGGCTGAGAATCTGCGACAGGAATTCCCGGGCACGCTCGTGCTGCGGGTTGTCAAAAAACTCGGTGGGTTTGGCTTGCTCGATGATGCAGCCCTGGTCCATGAAGATGATTCGGTCGGCCACCCGCCGCGCGAATCCCATCTCGTGGGTGACGCAGACCATGGTGATGCCGTCCTGGGCCAGTTCGCCCATCACGTCCAGCACTTCCTTGACCATCTCGGGGTCAAGGGCCGACGTGGGCTCGTCGAACAGCATGATGCGCGGGCGCATGCACAAGGCCCGGGCAATGGCGACGCGCTGCTGCTGGCCGCCCGAGAGCTGGCTGGGGTATTTGTCGGCCTGGTTCCCGATGCGCACTCGGTCCAGGTATTCATAGGCCAGCTCGCGGGCCTGGGGCTCGCTGAGCTTGCTCACCAGGCGCGGTCCCACCATGAGGTTCTCCAGCACCGTCATGTGCGGGAACAGGTTGAACTGCTGGAACACCATGCCGACCTGGCGCCTTATGCCCGCCACGCAGGCGGCATCACGGGTCAACTCGGTGCCCTCGATGAACACGTGGCCTTTCTGGAAGTCTTCCAGCAGGTTCAGGCAGCGAATCAACGTGGACTTGCCGGAGCCCGACGGCCCGCAGACCACCACGATTTCACCGCTGGCAATGTGCAGGTCGATGCCCTTGAGCACATAAAAATCGCCATACCATTTATGCATGTCCTGGATCGATATTGCAGGGTATGGAGCAGGGACTATTGAGGGCTGATTCATCGTCATGCTCCTGGTTCAGCGATGGGCGCGGTTGAAGTGCTTTTCCAGGCGGGCCTGGACGGTTTCCAGCACGATCGACAGCAGCCAATACAGCACGGCGGCGGTGATCAGCATTTCCAGGTGCCGGAACTCGGCGCGTCCCTGGGTTCGTGCCAGGAACATCAGCTCCCAGACGCCGATCACCGACACCAGCGAACTGTCCTTGAGCATCGAGATGAACTGGTTGCCCGTTGGCGGAATGATCAAGCGCATGGACTGCGGGAGAATCACCCGGGTCATCGTCTGGAACGGGTTCAGGCCAATCGCCCGCGAGGCTTCCCACTGGCCCCGCGAGATGCTGCTGATACCGGCGCGGAAGATCTCCGTCATGTAGGCGCCATAACACAGCGAGAGCGCCAGGATCCCGGCTGGAACCGCGCCGACGACATAGCCCAGTTGAGGGATGCCCAGGTAAATCAGATAGATCTGGATCAGCAGCGGAACGCCGCGGAAAAACGAGGTGTAGAAGCTCGCAATCGCAATCGCGAAGCCGTTGGAAGACAAGCGCGCGGTGGCGCCCAGCAGCGCCAGGACGAACGCAATCGCAATCGAAATCGCCGACACGTAGACGGTCGTGAACACCCCCTGGGTGATCATGAAGCCGATTTTGGTCGCGATGAAACTGTAGGAAAGGTTGAAGGTGTCGAAGAACAACAGGAACAGCACCAGCAACTCGCACCAGACCGTGATGATCTGCGCGCGCAAGGGAAAGCGGCCAAGGATGAACAGGTTCAGCACCACCGTCAGGGTGAACGTGCCGCCCACTGCAATATCTCGTGCCAGTGGTGCCTTCAGGTCGAGAACGATGGGGCCCATCAAGTGGGAGAGGCGGCCATCACCGACGCCGCAGGCGAGCGTGATGATGAAAATCACCACGGCCACCGCGCCCATGAATACCGCGCTGTCCGTCATGCGGGTCTTGACGATATGGTCTCTGTACATGGCTTACGCGCCCCGGGGTGAGCCCCTTTATTGTTGTAAGCCCATTATGGGTTGACGAAATGCCGGGCGGCACCCTGCGGATTGTTGGGATTTGCGGTTTTCATTGGCGTATGAGGGGAGGGGAGCCGTACATATGCCGGGCGGAGTCATCAAGCTTTCGCCAGCAATCATTTCGCGCCAGACTCATGGGCATTCATTGCCCCAGGGTAGCCACCATGATTTCCCATGTGTTTTTAGGTACAGGTGATTTTGATCGGGCTTTTGCTTTCTATTCGAAGGTGATGGCTGAGTTGGGCCTCAGGTTGAAATTTTGCGATGCGGATAAACCGTGGGCCGGTTGGGTGGCTGAAACCGCACCTCGTCCGATCTTCGTCATTGGGGCGCCATTTGATGGCAACCCGAGTGCACCCGGGAATGGGCAGATGGTGGGGCTACTTGCGCCCAGTCGGGAAGCGGTTAGAAGAAGTTATACAGCGGCGTTGGCGCTCGGCGGGATATGTGAAGGAGAGCCTGGATTAAGGCCTCACTACCACCCCGATTATTACGGCGCGTATTTTCGAGATACTGATGGCAACAAGCTGTGCGTGTGCTGCCATGATCCACAAGCAAATTACCCTCGGTGAGGGTGAGTTGAACGAGCAAAAGCTGAGGCTGGGATTTCGCATAGGCCAGGACGCTACGCAGCAGTTTGTTTCCGATGCCTTTCTGGAACGTACATTCCGAAGAGCGTCGACCCGAAGCACCCTCTCAACACGTTTTGTGAGGACCCGTCGCCAACGTCTGCCATGTGAGTCCGAGCTGCATCAATTTCCCCACAGCAAAAGGTTCACCAGGTTCGGCAAACCCAGAAAGTAAATCCCGCTCTCCGCCGAAATTCCGGGCGCGCCGTCCATTGGCACTCCTGATTCAGCAAGCTCTCACCCTGTGGCGAGGGAGTAAGCTCCCTCGCCACAGGTTGTCGGCTGCCCTCACGCTTGCGGTATTGGTCAGACGGTTACCGTTCTGCCACCTGCGCTGAGTGCTTTCGCCCCATTTTCGCGCACGGTACAGCGTGTTTTGCACGACGTCCCGCCTATCCAGCGGGCCCGACAACAGCGGTCCGTTTCTTGCTAGAGCCAGCTTAATCAATGACATGGCATTTTGCCGTCAATCATTTCAAAGCTTGATTCGCTGTTGAGGCGAGTGGTTCTAGGAGTAGTCGGACATGCAAAGTGTGTTGTCGCCAGGTATCCGCCTGCTCGGACGTTTTGGATTCGCGCGCAAGTTCCAGATCCTGTTTTTCCTGTTCATGCTGCCCCTGGCGGGCAGCCTGTGGATGATCGCGCAGGAGTACCGCACCAAGCTGACGGTGATTTCCAATGAGCAATCCGGGGTGCGCGAACTGCTGGCGCTGGATGCCCTGGACGCCCAACTGACCGCCCAGCGCAACCTGGCGGCGCGCTGGAAAGCTGCCGACATCCTCCACGACCAGACACCCGCGGCCAAGGCGGCCATGACTGCGGTCGATACCAATTTCCCGCTGATCCTGCAAAGCGTGCAGGCCCTGGGCGAGGCCCTCAAAGCCCAGAACGCCCGCCCGGATACCCTTGCACGTTTTGAGGCATTGCAAGCCTCGGTCACGGGCATGGATTCCCAATCCCTGCGCACCGTGGGCTGGTGGCCGGATGGTTATGACCGCTTCACGTCTGCGCTGAGCGCGATGCAAACCCTGCGCGAACAGATCACCATGGACACCGGGTTGATCCTCGATCCGTGGCTTGAAACCTATTTGCTGATGCAGATTTCCACCCAGCAAACCCCCGACCTGATCGAGCGTATCGGGCGTATGGCGAGCGTCGGGCAGTCATCCATCGCATCGGGGCAGTTCACCCTGCAAAGCCGTTTGCAGATGCGTGATTTGCGCGGTCGCATCGGCGACGCAAGGGACCAGTTGGTCAAGGCCGCCGCATCCCTCAAGGCCAAGCAATACCCGGGGCTGCAAACCTGGATCGCGCCATACGACGACAGCTTGCAACTGCTGGACAACGAGCTGAAGACCCTGGACGAAGGCGTGTTCGGCGGCACCATCAAGCTCGATACCACCGGCTTCGAACGCAGTGTGGATGGCATGCTTGGTACCCTCGGCGCGTTGCGTAAACAGTCGCTGACCTCGCTGGACGCGCGCCTGGGTTACTACCGCGACAGCTCGCTCAAGCAATTCATCCCGGTGGCGGTCACGTTCAGCGTGCTGGCCCTGGCAGCCCTGTACCTGTTCGTGTGCTTGCAGGCATCGATTCGCCGCAGTGCCAGCGGCATCACCACCCTGGCCGAATCCCTGCGTGACGGTAATCTGTGCGTTGAAGTGGCGGTGGAAGGGCGCGATGAACTGGCGGCCATCAGCACGGCGCTCAACGTGGCGGTGGTGCAGTTGCGCACCAGCCTGCTGGGGGTCAATCACGAGACGCAGCAGTTGGGCTCTGCGGTGCTGACACTCAATTCGCAATCGGGCAGCACGCTGACCGAAGTGGAAGACCAGCAACAGCAGATCAGCCAGATTGCAGCGGCCGCCACACAGTTGGCCGCGACCTCCATGGGCGTCGCCAAGAGCTGCGAGCAGGCCTCCGGCAGCGCGCAGAAAACCCGGCAGATTGCCGAAGACAGCAGCCGCGACAGCCAGCGCACCACCGCGAGTATCCAGCAACTCAACCAGCGCTTGACCGACACCTCCGATGCATTGGAGCGCGTCAGCCAGCAGGGCCAGCAGATCCAGTCGGTGGTTGACACCATTCGGGGTATCGCCGAGCAGACCAACCTGCTGGCGCTGAACGCTGCCATCGAGGCTGCGCGGGCCGGTGAACAGGGCCGGGGTTTTGCGGTGGTGGCCGATGAGGTGCGCAGCCTCTCGCAACGGACCCAGGCTTCCACGGCGCAGATCGCCGGCACGGTGGACAGTTTGCGCGCGACGGTGAGCCAGGCGGTCACCCTGATGGGCGTGGCCTGTGAGCAGGCGGTGACCGATGCCGAGTCCGTCACGGGCCTGGGCCATCGCCTGGGGGAGATCGCCAGCGCGGTGCAGAGCGTCACTGACACCCTGGCGCAGATCGCCACGGCGGTTGAGGAACAGGCAGCGACGGCGGATGAAGTGAGCGGCAATATCCAGCAGGTTGACCAGGCCGCCGGGCGCTTGCTCGACGGCGCGCGGGCGGTGAACCAGGCGGCGGATAGGTTGAGCAAGGGCAGCCGGGCGTTGAGCGATAACACGGCGCGGTTCCAGCTGGGTTGAGGCGCGGCCTACAGCGCAATGGATAGATGTTCTATCATGAGCATCTATTCATAAACGGTGAAGCAATGCCATGAGAGACCTGCCACCCACCTCGACATTGCGCGCCTTTGAGGTTGCTACACGCCACGCAACCTTCACTTCGGCTTCAGAAGAGTTGCATGTCACCCAGAGTGCCGTCAGCCATCAGCTCAAACACCTTGAAGAACTCTGGGGGTTGCAGTTGTTCCAGCGGGGCAAGTCACTCAGCCTGACGCCTGCCGGAGCAGCCCTTGCGCCGATCGTGCGCGAGTTTTTCATGAACCTTGAGGCGACACTCGCGGACCTGCGCGAGCAAAAGGGCAGGGTCCGGCTCAAGGTCAGTACCACCTATTCCTTCGCGCTGAAATGGCTGCTGCCCCGATTGCCGAGCCTGGCCCAACGGCACCCTGAAATATTGGTCACCCTGGACTCCAGCGACAAGATCATCAACTTCTCCAGTGCGGAGGCTGATGTTGCGATCCGCCTGGGCAACGGGAATTACCCGGCGCTGTATTCGGAGTTCCTGTTCCGCGAGCAGATTTTTCCGGTGGCCAGTCCCGATCTGTTGAAACGCTTTGGCCGGCCACACACACCCGCCGAATTGCTGCGCTATCCCTTGCTGATGCGCGACGGCGCCGACCTGGTGCCGAAGTGGGAAGTCTGGTTCCAGCACGTCGGGCTCGCGATTGCGCCGCTCAAGGAAAGTGTCAGGTTTGCGGATACCAACATGACGATAGAGGCGGCCTTGCTCGGCCAGGGCATTGCATTGGCGCGCAGTGGGCATGTGGAGTCAGAGCTGAGCGATGGCAGCCTGGTGAGGCTGTTCGATGTGCCGTTCCCGTCACCGGTCGCTTATTACTTTGTCTGCCCCAAAGGCATCGAGTCCCAGCCGCATATCGTCAGCTTTCGTGATTGGCTGATGCAGGAAGCCGTAAACGCCGGACTGGCTTACGAATAAAGCATGAGGATTTGCTCATTCTTCAATGAGCAGACTTCGCTTCAGTTAAGGCGCCGGTTTGCTTAGGATGGGCGCATGCCTTATCCCATTATTCTCCTGGTCCTCTTCGCCGCCTTACTGCACGCCAGTTGGAATGCGCTGCTGCGTGGCGGCGCCGACCGGCTCTGGTCGATGACGGTGATGTGCCTGGCGGTCGCTATCGCCAGTGGCGGCGTTGCGGTGTTCCTGGACCCTCCGGCGCCAGCCAGCTGGTTTTATGTGGTGCTGTCAGCGGTGCTGCACGTGGGCTACAACCTGTTCCTGGTGCGTAGCTACAAAGTCGGAGACCTGGGGCAGACCTATCCGATTTCACGGGGCTCCTCGCCGGTGCTGATCACCCTGGGTGCCGCCGTGTTTGCCGGGGAGAGTGTCTCGGCCAGCTCGCTTCTGGGCATTGCCCTGGTGTCGGGCGGCATCATTTCCCTGGCGTTCAGGGGGCGCCGGCTCGCCGTTCCCAGCCTGCCATACGCCCTGGGCACCGGCTGTTTCATTGCCGCCTACAGCGTGACGGACGGCATCGGCGCGCGCCTGTCGGGTGCGCCGATGGCCTACACGGTGTGGATGTGCGCCTTGTGGGGCGTGTTGATGCCGGCGGTGTATATCGGCCTGCGGGGCCCGAAAAGTCTGTTCAGCCTGCGGCCCGGGTTTTTCACGGCCTTCGCCGGTGGGCTGGTGTCGCTCCTGGCCTACGGAATCATTATCTATGCCATGGCCGGTGCGCCCATGGGCGCGGTCTCGGCCTTGCGCGAGACCAGCGTGCTGTTTGCGGCACTGATCGGCTATTTCTTCCTGGGCGAGACACTGACGGTCCGCAAGGTGCTGGCGTGCGTGGTGATTGCCACGGGCACCATCCTGATCGGCTGACAGCAGGCAAAGCATTTTCCACCACCACATGAAGGTTCGCGCAATGGATACCGTCCCGCAGGCACCGCTGATTCTGATAACAGGTGGAAGTCGTGGCGTTGGCGCCGCCACCGCGCGGCTGGCCGCCGCACAAGGTTATGACGTGGCGATCAGCTTCGTTTCCGATGAGTCTGCCGCCCTCGCGGTGGTGGCGGATGTAGAAGCGGCAGGGCGCCGGGCGTTGGCCGTACGCGCGGACAGCGCAGACCCGGAGCAGGTCGTCCAGTTATTTGCGGCGATAGATCGGACGTTCGGGCGCATCGATGTGCTGGTTAACAACGCCGGGATCAACGCGTTGCAGTCCCGGGTCGAAGACTTGCCGTTCGAGCGGATGCAGCGGATTTTCGCGGTCAACGCGATCGGGCCGATGCTGTGTGCCCAGCAAGCGGTGAAGCGCATGTCGTTTCGTCACCAGGGGCGGGGTGGTGCCGTGATCAATATCTCGTCGGCATCCGCCCGGCTGGGCAGCCCCAACGAATATGTCGACTACGCCGCATCAAAGGGGGCTCTCGAGACCTTCACCATCGGGTTTGCCAAGGAAGTGGCCAGGGAGGGAATACGCGTCAACTGCATCCGCCCCGGGCATATCTACACCGACATTCACGCCAGTGGCGGGGAGCCAGGGCGGGTTGATCGCGTAAAGGATTCGATTCCCATGGGCCGCGGCGGCCAGCCTGAAGAAGTGGCTCGGGCGATCCTGTGGCTGGCAGGCGCCGAGGCGTCCTTCATCACCGGTACGTTCCTGGATGTCACCGGCGGGAAATGAGCAGCAGGGCGTGGCACCGAGGTTTCCCTCGGTAGGCCACGCCCGGCATGCATGCACTGGGTCAGCTGTTGAGCCTGACTTGCTCCTTCGCCAGCTTCACCACATTGTCCAGGGTAAAGCCGAACTGGGCCTGCAACTTGGCCAAGGGTGCCGAGGCGCCAAAGCTGTTCATCACCACCTTGGCCCCGGTCTGCCCGACGTAGCGGTCCCAACCCAACGGGCCGGCCTGTTCCACCACCAGGCGTGCCTTCACTGCGGGTGGCAGCACGCTGTCGCGGTAGGCCTGGTCCTGTTCTTCGAACAGTTCCCAGCTCGGCATCGACACCACTTGCGCCGCCACGCCCTCGGCCTTCAGTTGCTCATAGGCGTCTACCGCCAGGCTGACTTCACTGCCGGTGGCCATCAGGATCACCTGGGGCTTATCGGCGCCGGCCAGCACATACGCGCCACGGGAAGTGCCCGACGCCGCTGCGTATTTCGTGCGGTCCAGGGTCGGCAGGTTCTGCCGCGACAGCACCACGCAGGTCGGCCGATGGGTCTGGGCCAGGGCGATCTTCCAGGCTTCCAGGGTTTCATTCGCGTCGCCCGGGCGCAGGGTCAGCAAACCCGGGGTGGCCCGCAGTTGGGTCAGGTGTTCGATGGGCTGGTGAGTGGGGCCGTCTTCGCCGACACCAATCGAGTCATGGGTAAACACGAACACCACCGGCAGCTCCATGATTGCCGCGAGGCGAATCGGCGGCTTCATGTAATCGCTGAACACCAGGAAGGTCGAGGTGTAGGGCCGCAGGTACGACAGCGCCATGCCGTTGGCAATCGCGCCCATGGCATGTTCACGAATACCGAAGTGCAGGTTGCGCCCGCCGTAGTTCTCGGCGCTGAAGCGCCCGGCGTCGTCGAACGTCAGGTTGGTCTTGGTGGACGGCGACAAATCGGCCGAGCCCCCCAGCAGCCACGGGATCTGCTTGGCAAACGCATTCAACACCTCGCCCCCGGCGGCACGGCTGGCGACGCCCTTGGCATCCGCGTCGAAGCTCGGCAGTTGCTCCTGCCAATGCTCGGGCATCTCGCCGGCACGCATGCGGCGCAGTTCATCGGCCAGTTCCGGTTCGTACTGTTCGAGGTGGGACAGGGTCTCAGTCCATTGCTCATACAGCGGCTTGCTGCGCTTGAGCAGTGCATCCCGCAGGACCGTGCGCGCTTCATCCGGCACCAGGAAGCTTGAGTCTTCGGGCCAGCCGTACGCGGCTTTGGTCAGGCGGATTTCTTCTTCGCCCAAAGGCTCGCCATGGGCCGACGCGGTGTTGTGCTTGTGGGGCGAGCCATAGCCGATCACGCTGTCGACCACGATCAGCGTCGGTGCCCCGGTATTTTTCTGGAAGGTGCTAAGCGCGTCGCTCAAAGCCAGCAGGTTGTTCGCATCGGTGACGTGCAAGGTGTGCCAGCCATAAGCCTGGAAACGCTTGATCACGTCTTCGCTGAAGGCCAGTTCAGTGTGGCCTTCGATGCTGATGGTGTTGTTGTCGTAGATCCAGCACAGGTTCTCCAGCTTCAAGTGCCCGGCGATGGACGCGGCTTCGCTGCTGATGCCTTCCATCATGTCGCCGTCGCCGCACAGGGTGTAGACGTTGTAGTCGAACAGCACCTGGTCGTCACGGTTGAAACGCTTGGCCAGCCAACGCTCGGCCATGGCCATGCCGACGCTGTTGGCGCACCCCTGGCCGAGGGGGCCGGTGGTGGTTTCCACACCGGTGGTCATGCGGTATTCGGGGTGGCCGGGAGTTTTGGAGCTCATCTGCCGGAACTGCTTGATGTCATCCAGGCTGATGGCCGGCTGGCCGGAGCGCTTGCCGTGGGCGTCAATCTCCACCACGCCGGCCAGGTGCAACAGCGAATACAACAGCATCGAGGCATGGCCCACCGACAATACGAAACGGTCACGGTTGGGCCAGTCGGGGTGCTCGGGGTGATAGCGCAGGAAGCGGCTCCACAAGGTGTAACCGACGGGCGCCAGGCCCATGGGCGTGCCGGGGTGGCCGGAGTTGGCCTTTTGCACAGCGTCCATGGCGAGGGTACGAATGGTGTTGATGCACTGGGTGTCGACAGCGTTGGCAGCGTGATTCATGGAACCTGTTCTCCATCGGGTGACGATCTACAGTGGAGGGCAGCGTGCGCCAAAGGTTTTATGAAATCGTCTGCCCCGCGACGAACGGGGACGCAAACGCGACAGGTTGATCTCAAACATGACAAGAGCCCGCCGGATGGGCTAGCTTCAAGGGGCATTCAGTCAATGATCAACTTGCGGAGGTACTCCATGCCAGTGAAACACGACCTGTATCAGGACCTGGGTTTGAGCAAGGAAGCTATTCATGAACGCAGGGCGAGCGATAACCGATTGGATTCGCTGCTCCACCAATACGACAGCGCCGACAAGGAGGTGCTGGAGCTTGAGTCCTCAAGCGGCGGTGACGAGGAGCTGGAGAAGCTGAAGAAGAAACGCCTGTTGATCAAAGACAAGATCGTCGAGCAACTGGAGAAAGCGACGGCCAAGTAGAAGATTTGTTCAGAATTGCCCGAAAGACAGCAGCACCGCCGCTGCCTATCATGCCAACCGTTCGCCCGGCACTGGGGCTCTTAGACGGCGCATGGAATGCGCTGTGGCCGGGCGAACTCTCTCTTTCAAGCCAGCAGCGCGCGCTTGCATTCGTCAATCGAGCGCTGCTGGGTTTCACCGTACAACTTCAACTCGTCGATAGTCTGGCGACCCAGGGCCTTTTCAAACTCGGCCTGGTTGGAGTTGGCCGCGTAGTGACTCTGCGCCGCATCCCCCAGGTTCGACTGGAAAATCCCCGCCGCACTCACCGGCAGAAAATCTTCGTACACCAACGGCTCCACGTCCACGTGGCCGGCGGCGATCAGTTCGTCCAGGGTTTTAACTTTGTCCTGGGCGGCCAAGCCTTTCTCGGTTACGAAGTAGCGGAAGTACGCCAGTTCCTGCTCACGCATCTGCTGGTAATTATCGGGAAACGCCTGGAAGTGCTGCTCCATCAATTCGGTGTAGCGCCCGGCATTGGCCTCATTCGGAAACGCGCCCAATTCATCCCGTGCGGCATTCAGCAATTGGTCGTACAGCGCGCGGCCCTTGGGGGTCAGCGCCACGCCGCGTTGTTCGATTTCACCAAAGCGCGCGCTGTGGCTGCCCTTGGCATCGGTAAAGGCAATGGCTTCATCCAGGGCCTTGAAGCTGGTCTGGCGCAGCAGTATCGGGCACTGGCGGCGGGGCGGGCCTTCGATCACCGCCTTGGGGGTGATGCCTTTGCCGGGCATTGCGGCCTGCACCTGGTCAATGTCCAGGGTGCGCGGTGTCAGGTGGTTGATGTGCGGGCCCTTGAAGGCGACCACGTCGGCGATCAGCCGGTGCTGGTCGCTCAGTTGCTGGTATTGCGCGGCCGTGACGGTGGCGGTGTGGTGCCAGCGGAAGGTTTCCAGGGCTTGCTGGATAAACTCTTCGGCATGGGCGGCATCGAGGCCGCCGTCGGCTTCGGCTTGCTGGATCAACTCAAGGGCGCGTGGGGTGAAGATCGAACGCTTGGCCAGGGCTGACTGGGCGAAGGCCCGCAGTTCAGTATTTTCGATCAGTTCCAGACGCAGCAGTGAAGTGAACACTCGGAACGGGCTGGTTTGCAGGGCGCTTTCATGCACGGCGCGAAAGGCGGTGGAGTGCACCGGCACCCCGGCAGGCGTGAGGTCGTAATAGCCCACCGGCTGCATGCCCATCACCGCAAACAGGCGGCTGATGGTCGCCAGTTCTTCAGCGGTGCCCAGTCGGATGGCGCCGTGGCGCTCCCTGTCCAGGCGCTGGATTTCCCCGGTGCGCTTCAGTTGTTGCGCCAGCGCGGTGTCGGTTTCCAGCACCCGGGCATTGGTCTCGGCCACCAGTTCCATCAGTGCGCCATACAGCGGCACTTCATCGCGGTACATGTCGGACATGGCCTTGGAGAAGCCTTTGCGAATCTCGTCAGGGCTGACTGGGCGGGCGGCGGGCATAGAAAAATTCCTGGCGGCTATAGAGAGGAAAGGCACGGTTGCCTGATTTTGTTGGGCCTGCCGACGCCTTGCAAACGAAGATTCCTCTGGACTTCATTCTGCAAATGAATGAGCTGGATGACGTCAGCTTCACGTGCATCTCACCGTCGAAGGGCTCTACACTGGCCGTCACCTCTGAACGCGACGGAAGACTCGATGACGGCACAGCCTGCGACGAACATTCTGGAAACGATTGAAGGCCAGCGCCTGGCCAAGCCTGACGGCGAGCGCTGGCGTGACTGGGGCCCCTACCTGAGCGAGCGGCAATGGGGCACGGTGCGCGAAGACTACAGCGCCGACGGCGATGCCTGGCGCTACTTCCCCCACGAACATGCCCGCAGCCGCGCCTACCGCTGGGGCGAGGATGGCCTGGCGGGCTTCAGCGACAAGGCCCAGCGCTGGTGCCTGGGCCTGGCGCTGTGGAACGAGCACGACGCGATCATCAAGGAGCGTCTGTTCGGCCTGAACAACGCCGAGGGCAACCACGGCGAAGACGTCAAGGAACTGTACTTTTTCGTCGATGGCGTGCCGAGCCATGCCTACATGCGCATGCTCTACAAATACCCTCACGCGGCCTTTCCCTACGATGACCTGATCACCGAGAACGCCCGCCGTGGCCTTGGAGATGCCGAATACGAGATCCTCGATACCGGGGTTTTCGAAGACAACCGCTATTGCGATGTCACCGTCGAATACGCCAAGCACCAGCCCGATGATGTGTTCATGCGCATTACCGTGCACAACCGTTCGGACCAATCCACACGCCTGCAGGTGTTGCCGCACCTGTGGGCGCGCAACGACTGGAGTTGGACCCACGATGCCCCCAGGCCCGAGTTGCGCCTGGAGGGCGAACAGGTGGTGGCGCGGCACCATGAGCTGTTCGATCGCCACCTCAGTGCCTGGGGCCAGGACGGGGTGGAATGGCTGTTCTGCGAGAACGAAACCAACTACCCCAGGCTGGACGGGCAACCGGCGCCGGGGCCGTTCAAGGACGGGATCAACGACTATGTGACCACGGGCCTGGAATCGGCTATTCGCCGGGATTCGGGCACGAAAGTGGCCGCGCGTTTCATCCTGGAACTGGCGGGTCAGGAAAGCAAAACCCTGTACCTGCGCTTCGCCCCGGCGGAGGCGCCGTGGATCAATGCGCGCAAGCTATTCGAAGAGCGCCGCCAGGAGACCGATGACTTTTACGCGGCGCTGCAACAGGGCATCGCCGATGAAGACGCACGCAATGTGCAGCGCCAGGCCCTGGCCGGGTTGCTGTGGTCCAAGCAGCTGTACTACTTCGACGTGAATCAATGGCTCGACGGCGACCCGGCCCAGCCCGCGCCGCCGCCCGAGCGTTTGCATATCCGTAATACCCATTGGCGGCACTTGTCGAATTTCGACATTCTCTCGATGCCCGACACTTGGGAATATCCGTGGTATGCCTCCTGGGACCAGGGGTTCCAGGCGGTGGCCGTTGCCCTGATCGACCCCGGTTATGCCAAGCAGCAACTGTTGCTGTTGGTGAAAGACCGCTTCATGCATCCCAACGGTCAGTTGCCGGCCTACGAGTGGCGTTTTGACGACGCCAACCCGCCGGTGCATGCCTGGGCCAGTTGGCGGGTGTATCAGCAGGACAAGGCGCTGAATGGCGTGGGCGACATGGATTTCCTCGAGCGGATCTTCCACAAGCTGCTGCTGAATTTTTCCTGGTGGGTTAACCGTAAGGACGCCGAGGGCCGCAACCTGTTCCAGGGTGGGTTTCTCGGGCTGGACAACATTGCGCTGTTTGATCGCTCGGCTGATTTGCCGCCGGGTTATCAGTTGGACCAGGCGGACGGCACTGCCTGGGTGGCCGCCTATGCCCTGGACCTGATGCGCATCGGCCTGGAGCTGGCCAAGCGTAACGTGGTGTATGTGGATATTGCGGTGAAATTCTTCGAGCACTTCCTGTACATCGCCGGGGCGATCAACCGCGTCGACAATGGCGATGAAGGCTTGTGGGATGAGCAGGACCAGTTTTTCTATGACGTGCTGCATCGGCCTGGCGGTGAAAGCGAACCGGTGCGCCTGCGCTCCATCGTCGGCCTGATGCCGCTGTTTGCGGTGCTGGTGCTGGAGCAGCGCGAGCACGAAGGGTTGGAGGGGTTGCGCGAGCGATTGCTGGGTTTTATGAAACACCGGCCGGACCTGGCCAAGCTGGTGTCGCGCTGGAACGAGCCGGGGCAGGGTAATCGCCTGCTGCTGGCGCTGTTGCGGGGGGAGCGGACCAAGGATTTGCTGCGGCGGATGCTGGATGAGTCGGAGTTTCTCTCCACCTTTGGGGTGCGGTCGCTGTCGAAAGCGTTCGCCGAGGAACCGCTGGCGCTGAAGATGAATGGCAATACCCTGTGTGCCCGCTATGAGCCGGCGGAGTCGGATTCGCGGCTGTACGGCGGTAACTCCAATTGGCGCGGGCCGTTGTGGATGCCGGTCAACTACATGCTGATCGAATCGTTGCGGGAGTTTCACCGCTACTACGCGGATAATTTCTCGGTGGAGTATCCGGCGGGGAGTGGGTATCTGGCGTCGTTGGAGGAGGTTGCGCAGGGGCTGAGCCAGCGGTTGACGAGCCTGTTTCTGAGGGATGAGAACGGTTCAAGGCCGTCGATGGTGGGGTATGCACAGTTGGAGGCGGACCCGGCGAGCCGCGACCTAGTGTTGTTCCATGAGTATTTTCATGGCGAGACCGGGCGGGGGTTGGGGGCTTCGCATCAGACAGGGTGGAGTGCGTTGGTGGCGCTGTTGTTGCAGCCAAAAACCTGAAAACAGCACAATCAAAATGTGGGAGCGGGCTTGCTCGCGAAAGCGGTGGGTCAGCCAACAAATCCTGCGCTGATACACCGCTTTCGCGAGCAAGCCCGCTCCCACACGGGTCTTGCCAGGGTTGCCCTGATCAGGCCGGGAACAGCTCGCTCAATTTCATGGCCAGCATCATGTCGCCTTCAGTGCGCAGTTTGCCGCCCATGAATGCCTGCATGCCGTCGGTTTCGCCGCTGACGATGCCTTTCATAGTGTCGCCGTCCATCACCAGGGTGACTTGGGCGTCCGGGTTTTCACCTTCCAGCAGTTCGCAGGTGTTGTTTTTCACGACCAGCGAGAAGTTCTGGGTGTCGTCGATACGGAAACCGAACACCAGGTCCAGGCCGTCGGCAGCGGCTGGGTTGAATTTGGCTTTCATTGCTTCTACGGCTTTAGCTACGTCAGTCATGGTTTCGATCCTTTTATGGTGAGTCCAGTGACCTTGGGGTCACGGTTGGCCGCAATTCATCGGAAAGTGATGAGCTGCGGCGCCTTCAACAGTTGCAAGTGGGTATGGCTGTTGAAGGAAGCCAGTGCCACCTCGCGACCACGGAATTTCAGCTGGTTGAGCGAGGTGTTAACAATTTGCCAGTTCAGTTCAAAGGCCTGTGCAGCAGGCATTCGGGTAATCAGGTGGAGCAGGGCCGTGATGGTGCCGCCGGAGGTGAACACGGCGATCTTGTCACGGTTGTCGGCGGCTTCGAGGATGCGTTGCAGGCCACCCTGGACACGTTCGACAAATCCCAGCCAGCTTTCCAGGCCCGGCGGGTCGTAGGTGCCGGCCAGCCAGCGTTCGATGATCAGGGAAAAGATGCGCTGGAATTCGCCACGGTTTTGCGCGGCGTTGCGCAGGATATGCAGGGCTTCGGGTTCGCTGTGCAGCAGGTCCGGGAGCAGGGCGCGGATGATCGCCTCGGCGTCGAACTCGTTGAACGCGCTGTCGATTTCCAGCGTGGGTACCGGCAGGCCGAGGGCGCTGTATTGGTCGAAGGCGGCGGTGGCGGTGTGCTGCTGGCGGCGCAGGTCGCCCGACACGCAGCGGTCGAAGCCCAGGCCCAGTTCCGCCAGGTGGCGGCCCAGCACTTGCGCCTGTTGCACACCGATGGGCGACAGCACGTCGTAGTCGTCTGCACCGAAGGAGGCCTGGCCATGTCGAATCAGGTAGATGCTGCCCACGTCCGTTTTCCCGGTACGTTGAAAGTCTGGCGAGGTTATGAGGATGCCGGGAAGCTGTCAATGAAAAAACATACGCTTGTTTTAAAAGGTCGTTAGAGGCCCGCTGCTGGCGGTTTGATCACTGGCTCCATGGCGGTGGCGTCGGTATGCTTGGGCAATCCGCGCCTGGCGCACTGCACTTGTAAGGAGTCACATGGATTTTCTGGCCGAGTACGCTACTTTCCTGGCTAAAACCGTCACCCTGGTCGTCGCCATCCTGGTGGTGCTGATCAGTTTCGCCGCACTGCGCAGCAAAGGCCGTCGCAAAGCTGCCGGCCAGTTGCAGGTCAGCAAGCTCAATGACTTCTACAAGGGTTTGCGTGAGCGCCTGGAGCAGACCCTGCTCGACAAGGACCAGCTCAAGGCCCTGCGCAAGTCTGAAGGCAAGGCCGAAAAGAAGAAGGGCAAGAAGAAGCCAGAAGCCAAGCCACGGGTGTTCGTGCTGGATTTCGACGGCGACATCAAGGCCTCGGCCACTGAAAGCCTGCGCCATGAAATCACGGCACTGCTGAGCCTGGCCACACCCAAGGACGAAGTGGTGCTGCGCCTCGAAAGCGGCGGCGGCATGGTTCACAGCTACGGCCTGGCGTCGTCGCAACTGGCGCGTATCCGCGAGGCGGGCGTGCCGTTGACCGTGTGCATCGACAAGGTCGCGGCCAGCGGCGGCTACATGATGGCGTGCATCGGCGAGAAGATCATCAGCGCACCGTTTGCCATCCTCGGTTCGATTGGCGTGGTGGCGCAGTTGCCTAACGTCAACCGCCTGCTGAAGAAGCACGACATCGACTTCGAAGTGCTGACCGCCGGCGAATACAAACGCACCCTGACGGTGTTTGGCGAAAACACCGAGAAGGGCCGCGAGAAGTTCCAGGAAGACCTGGACATCACCCATCAACTGTTCAAGAACTTCGTGTCGCGCTACCGCCCGCAGCTGGCCATTGATGACGTGGCCACCGGTGAAGTCTGGCTGGGCGTCGCGGCGCTGGACAAGCAACTGGTGGACCAGCTGCAAACCAGCGACGAATACCTGGCGACCAAGGCCAAGACCGCCGAGGTGTTCCACCTGCACTATGCCGAGCGTAAAAGCCTGCAGGAGCGGGTGGGCCTGGCGGCCAGCGGTTCGGTTGACCGGGTGCTGCTGACCTGGTGGAGTCGCCTGACCCAGCAGCGTTTCTGGTAACCATTCACTGACTGTCGAAGATCAAAATGTGGGAGCGGCGGTGCGACGATTCGACTTGCTCGCGAAGGCGGTGGATCAGTCACAGATGTATTGACTGACCCACCGCATTCGCGAGCAAGCCCGCTCCCACATTGGGTCGTGGTGGTCGCATTATCGAGTCAGTAAAGAGACCTGCGGCACCGCCGGTATGGGATGCCGCATCAACGAGCCCACCACCAGCGCCCCCAGCAAACCCAACAACCCCGCCACCCACAACACCACGCTGAACCCACCGACAAACGCCTGCCGCGCCAGTGGCTGCACCGTGTCCCGTGCTGACTCGGGCAGCAACGCCATGGCCGCCGGCATATCGCCAGCCACTACCCGTGAAGCAATCCCTGCCGCCTGTTCCTGCCACTGGGAGCCGATGCTCGTGTGCAGCAACTGTTCGCTATGGCTGCTCAACAACGCCCCATACACCCCGATCGCCAACATGATCGCGCTGAAGCGCATGGTGGTGCTCATGCCCGACGCCATCCCCGCGCGGTCCCGTGGCACGCAAGCCATGATGTTTTTCTGCGTATCGCCATTGAGCAATCCCGCGCCGGCCCCCGTGACGGCAATCGCCAGGGCGAACGGCAGATAGCCGCCGATATTGACCGCCCAGGCACTCAGCAGGTTGCCGCACCCCACCAACGCCAGCCCTGTCGCCATCAGAGTGGCCGGGGCAAAGCGGCCGGCCAGGCGTGCGCCTATCCGCGGACAAATCAACATGGTCAAGGCAAACGGCAACATGCCCAGCCCGGAGGCAATCGCGGAGAACCCCGGGCCGTTTTGCAGGTAGAACGGCAGCAGCGTCATCATCACCTGGGCACAGCCGGCGTAGGCGAACATCCCCAGCAGTGCACCGATAAAGCGCGGGTGCCTGAACAGTTGCAGGTCGACCATGGGCCGCTGTTGCAGGCGTTCGGCGAGTACAAAAACACCCAGCAACGCAGCGCCTCCCAGCAGCCGTGCATAAGTCAGCGGGTTGTCCCAGCCGATACGGTTGGCTTCGATCAAGCCCCAGATCAGGCACAGCAGGCTGGCACTGAAACTCAGGCTGCCCCAAGGGTCGAGCCTTGCAGCCTGGGCATCGCGGGATTCCGGAATCGCGCGCAGCACCAGTCCCATCAGCACCAGGCCGACCGGCAAATTCAGATAGAAAATCCAGCGCCAGCCCAGGTACTGGGTAATCAACCCGCCGAGGGTCGGTGCGGCGGTCATCGCCACGCCCATGCACGCGCCCCAGAAGGCCCAGGCCTTGGCGCGCTCCACTTCGTCATGGAAGGTATGGCCGATGGAGGCCAGGGCGGAGGTCAGCAGCAGCGCTGCGCCGACACCTTTGACGGCGCGAGCGATATCCAGGAGCAACGCATTCGGCGCCGCACCGCAGCAGAGGGAGGCGAGGATGAAAATACCCAGGCCCCAGACCAGGGTCTTCTTGCGGCCAAAGCGGTCGGCAATGCTTCCGGCCGGCAATAACAGGGCGGCGAAGGCCAGCATATAAGCGCTGACCACCCATTCGATATCGGCAAAATTCGCCCCCAGGTCCCGGGCGATGCTCGGCAGGGTCACGGCGACGATATTGGTGTCGAGCACGATCAGCGAACAGACCCCGGAGGCGGTCAGCAGCGTCAGGCGCGGGCTGACCTTGCTCATGGTTGCACCGAAGCCACCGCCGCGAGGGCGATCTCGTCATCGTGGGCCGGAGTATCTGCGCTGATGCCGATGGCGCCCACTACCTGGCCTTCAAGGATGATTGGCTGGGCGCCCTTCATCATCAACAGGCCGGCGGTGATGGCTGCCGGGCGGCCATTGTTGATAGCGTTTTCCAGGTCCCCGGACGGCCGCTTGAAGAGCGCTGAAGTGCGCGCCTTGCCTTGGGCCAGCTCGATACCGGCCACCACGGGAGCGCCATCCATGCGCAGCGTCAGGATCGGCCAGCCACCGTCATCGACGATGGCCACGGCGCAGGGCCAGCCCTTGTCGGCGGCGACCTTGCGCGCGTGTGCGGCGATCTGCTGGGCCGTTGCCAGGCTCAGGATTGCCTTGTGGGCAATGCTTGCCGGGGCTTCTGCGGCCAGCGCTGCGGGCACGGTGCAAAGACCGGCAAGCACCAGGACCAATGATTTGACGAACATGGGAAAGCCTCTCTACTGTGAACGTACCGCGAGCTTATCCCCGGCAGGTGGCGTCCTTGTTAGGCGCCATACAGAACTTCATTACCTTTGAGCTAATCCTGCGATGGAAATACGTCATTTCCGCTACTTCCTGGCGGTTGCCCGGCAACGCAATTTCACCCGTGCTGCCGAACAGCTGGGTATCGCGCCGCCGACCCTGAGCCGGCAGATCCAGGACATGGAAACCACCCTCGGTACGCGCTTGTTTATCCGCCGCCAGCGCGAGGTCAGCCTGACCGAGGCGGGCGCGGCCTTGCTGATCGAGGCAGAGGCCACCGTGCGCCAGTTCGAGTTTGCCCAACGCAATGCCCAGCGCGCCGGGCGCGGCGAAATCGGTCATATCGAACTGGGTTATGTGGCGTCGGCGGTGTATTCGGGGTTGTTGCAGCGCCAGGTGCAGTCGTTCTGCGCGGACTGCCCGGACGTGAGCCTCAGCGTGCGTGAGAGCCCCATGGCGGCGTTGCCGGGGCTGGTGGCGGAGGGGCGTTTCGACATTGGCTACATTCGTTCGCCGATGACCTTGCCTGATGGGGTCGAAGCGGTGCGGTTGAGCAGTGAAGGGTTTGTGCTGGCGTTGCCCCAGGATTCGTGGCTGCTGGGGTTGAAGGCAATCAGTTGCGAGCACCTGCAGAACGAGACCTTCATCTTGCCCGAGCAGATCAGCGGCACGCTGCACGTGGCGGCGCAGGGTGGTTATGCGCCGCGACTGGGGCCGCAGCCGGGTGGGTTGGTGGCGGTGATTGCGTTGGTGTCACTGGGGCAGGGCGTGGCGGTGGTGCCGGAGTCGGTGGTGGGGCATGTGAGCTTGCCGAATGTCGTGTACCGCAGCATCGAAGGCAGCGAGGCGTCGTCCTGGTTGTCGCTGATTTACCGGCGCTTTGAAAAGGCGCCGGCGGTGGCGCGGTATATAGAGCAGGTGAAGCAGGTAGCCAGGTTGAAGGTTTGATCGCGGCGGGTTAGGTGCTTCACGGGTTAAGTGTGTTGCTGCCTTCGCGAGCAAGCCCGCTCCCACCTTCGACGGCATTCCAAAGATGGAACTCGGTCGAAGGTGGGAGCGGGCTTGCTCGCGAAGGGGTCATTTCAAGCACTACACCAACCGCGGTTGAACCGAATCCGCCAATCGCGTCAGTATCAAGCAGCACGATACCGCTCCGGCATCCAGTACACCCAGTGAGCGCTCGCCCAGGCGGCTGGCGCGGCCGATTTTTGCCACCAGATCCCTGGTGGAATCCCGCCCCCGCGAAGCAGCACTTTTCATCGCCTCCAGCGCATCGCTGAATGACGCTCCTGACCCATGGGCCTGTTCAAACGCCTCCACCGCCGGAATCAAGGTGTCCATCAAACACTTGTCACCCACGCCGGCTTCGGTGATGTCCTGCAACGAGGTCAGCCCGCCCCGCAGCAAATGTGCAAAGGTCGCCGCGTCAATCTGTTCGCTGCCGCGCACCTCATCCGCCATGCCGATAAACAGGCTGCCATACAACGGCCCCATGGAGCCGCCGATGCCTTCCATCAGGCTCAGTGTCAACTCATCCAGGGCTTCGGCCAGGGTCAGCTGGCGGCCTTCAATCGTGCGCCCGCAATGGGCAAATCCCTTGGCCATGTTGATGCCGTGGTCGCCATCGCCAATGGCGCCGTCGACTTCGCTCAGGTATTCGCGGTTGGCAACGATCACGCTGACCAGGTCGGCGACGATGGCGCTGCCGTCGTGGGTGGAGAAATGCTGGCTCATGGTTTAGTCCGCCTGGGTCATGCCGATGGAACGGCAGGGTTGGTCGATCAGGGATTTCAGCTCGGCGTCCAGGCCCAGCAAGGTCAGGGTCACGCCCATCATTTCCAGGGAGGTGAAGTAGTTGCCCACGTAGCAGCGGTGAATCTTCAAGCCCCTGGCTTGCAGCTGACGTTCAACCTCGGCGTAGAAAATGTAAAGTTCCATCACCGGCGTCGCACCCAGGCCCGAGACCAGCACCACCACGCTGTCGTCCTGGCTGAAGTCGCGGTCGGCGAGGATCGGTGCGAGCATGCGCGCGGCCATGGCTTCGGCGGATTCGATGGCGATGACTTCGATGCCCGGCTCGCCGTGATGGCCGATGCCCAATTCCATCTGCCCGTCGGGAATCTGGAAGTTCGGCTTGCCCACCGCTGCGATGGTGCAGGGCGTGAGGCCGATGCCGATGGAGCGGCAGTTGTCGACCGCTTTCTGGGCGACACGAATCACCCCGTCCAGGTCGTAATGCTGGGCCGCGGCCGCACCGCCGACCTTCCACATGAAGATCTCGCCTGCCACGCCGCGACGCTTGGCGATGTCGGCCTTGGGCGCCGAGGCCACGTCGTCGTTGGCGACCACGGTGCGGATGCGCATGTCCTTGCTGGCGGCCATCTTCATCGCCAGCTTCACGTTCATGTTGTCGCCGGCATAGTTGCCGTACAGGCACGCCACCCCGGCGCCGTGGTCGGCGGCACGGAAGGCGTCGAAGAAGCTTTTGGCGGTGGGCGAGGAGAAGATTTCGCCGACGGCCACGGCGTCTACCAGGCCGGGGCCGACGTAGCCAAGGAAGGCCGGTTCATGGCCGGAACCGCCGCCGGTCACGATGCCCACCCGGCCTTGTGGCGACGGCTTGGCCTTGCCGATCACCCGTGGATTGGTTTCGTATTGGCGCAGCTCGGGGTGCGCGACCAGAATACCCCGCAGCATGTCCTCGACCACCTGGTCCGGATCGTTTATCACTCGATTCATAACGCGGTTTCCTGTGTTCTTGTTCTTGGTGTGGGAGCCGGGGGCTTTTGTGGGAGCTGGCTTGCCTGCGATTGCATCGGCTCGGTGTCACAGATAGACCGAGGCGTCTGCATCGCAGGCAAGCCAGCTCCCACAAAAAGCCTAAGCCCGGCGCCCGCAGGGTTTTGGGTTATTGGGCCAATCAGGGTTCCAGGACGACTTTAAGCGACTTGTCCCCGCGCTCCATCACCGCAAACGCTTCCTTGAAGTCCGCCAGGGCAAACTTGTGGGTCACCACGTCGCGCATGTCGATCTTGCGGTTGCCGATGAAGTCGATGGCGCGCGGGTACATGTACGGACCTAGGTGCGAGCCCAGCACGTCCAGTTCCTTGCGGTCACCGATGATCGACCAGTCCACCGTGGCCTCGTCGTTGAACACGCTGAATTCCACGAAGCGCCCCAGCTTGCGCAACATCGCCAGGCCCTGGTTCACCGCCTTGTGGTGCCCGGTGGCTTCGATGTAGATGTCGCAGCCGTAGCCATCGGTGATCTCGCGAATCTTCGCCATCACGTCGACTTCGGCCGGGTTCCACACTTCGTCCGCGCCCATGCGCAGGGCGAGGGCGGCGCGTTCGGGTTTCATGTCGAGCACGATGAGCTTTTTCGGGTTGCGCATGCGCACCGCACCGATGATCCCCAGGCCCAGGGTGCCGGCGCCGGCCACCACCACGATGTCGTCGAAATCCACATTCGCCCGTTCCGCCGCGTGCAGCGAACAGGCCAGGGGTTCGATCAGGATGGCTTCGTCCGGGGCAATCGAGTCCGGTACTTTGTGGATGATGCCTTCCTTGGTGAAGATCATGTACTGGGCCATGGCGCCCTGGACGTTGTTCTGGAAGCCGTACAAGTCGTGTTTCTGGCACATCCAGTACTGGCCGTGGTTGCAGAAGCGGCAGCCCCAGCACGGCACGATCTGTTCGGAAATCACCCGGTCGCCGACCTTCACCCCGCGCTTTTCCGCGCCAGGGCCGAGGGCGACCACGCGGCAGACAAACTCGTGGCCGGGAATCATCGGCGGCTTCACGTAGCGCGGCTGCTCGGCGTCGCCCCAGAACGAGGGCGCGCCGCGGTAGGTCTTGATGTCGCCCATGCAGATGCCGCACAGCTCGACCTTGGTGAGGATCTCGTCGGGGCCGGGCGTCGGCACATCGACGGTCTCCAGGCGATAGTCTTCGGGGCCGTGACAGACCACGGCCTGCATGGTTTTCGGAATGACGGGGGACAGTTGTTCGGCAGTGCGTTCGGTAACGGTAGACATGACGATAAACCTCACGACAAAAGATCAATTACTGGATGCTGTAGCCGCCGTCGATCACCACGTTTTCCCCGGTGATCATCTGTGCGGCGTCGCTGAGCAGGTACAACGCCAGCCCGGCGATTTCTTCCGGCTGGGCAAAGCGGCCCGCCGGGATCTGCAATTTGGCCCGTTCCCCCAGCTCGCCCGCCCAGGCCTTTTTACCGAGGGCGGTTTCGACGATGGTCGGGGAGATGGCGTTGACGTTGATATGCGGCGCCCATTCCATGGCGAGCACCTTGGTCATGCCGACCACGGCGGCCTTGCTGGCGCAGTAGGCGACGTGACGGTCCAGGCCGATCACCGCCGCTTGGGAGGCGAGGTTGACGATGCGCCCGCTGCCCTGGGCAAGCATGTGCCTGGCGCAGGCCTGGGCCACGAAGAAACTGGCCTTGAGGTTGATGTCGAGAGTGGTGTCCCAGGCGTTTTCACTGACGTCCAGGGCCTTGTCCAGCAGGGCGACGCCGGCGCTGTTGACCAGATAATCCAGGCGTTTGAAGTGATCGAATACGTAATCGACGGTGCTGTGCACCTGGTCAAGTTGGCGCAGGTCCACGGCGATGCCGATGTTCCCGGCGCCGAGGCTGGCGGCGACTTCGACCACGGCCGGGTCGCGGTCCAGCAGGGCCACCCGCGCGCCGCGTTCCACCAGCAGGCTGGCACAAGCCAGACCGATCCCGGCGGCCCCGCCGGTGATCACGGCGCAGCGGCCGGTGAGGTCGAAGGCTTGATTCCAGAATCCAGACATGAACATGACTCCATTTTTCAGATCGGTGGAGATCCAATGTGGGAGCGGGCTTGCTCGCGAAAGCGGTGTATCAGGTGGCACATCTGTTGAATGATCCACCGCTTTCGCGAGCAAGCCCGCTCCCACACTTGACCGGGTTTCAAGTCAAAACTTACTTCGTACCGCTCACCTGCTGATACAGCGCATCCGCATTCGCATTGGTCACCGGCACCCACGGCAGGATGTAGTTCTTGGCGGTGCCGTCACCCCATTTCACGTCCTTGCCATAACGTTCCCAGATCACCGACTGCGGCTTGTAATCCTTGCCTGCAAGCGCCCGCAGCGCCACATCCAGCGCGCCTTGAGACTGGGCCTGGGCGTCCTGCAGGAAGGTGGTCACTTCATCTTTCTTCGCCGCCTGGATCGCATCCGGCATGCCGTCGATGGACGTCACCGGTACATCCTTGGACGTCAGCCCATGGGACTTCAGCGCCTGCACCGCGCCGAGGGCCATGTCATCGTTTTGCGCGATCACCCCGTTGATGCCCTTGGGGTGTGCGTTCAGCCAGTCTTCGGTCAGGGCCAGGGCCTGGGCGCGGTCCCAGTTGGCGGTTTTCTTCTCGATGATCTTGATGTCCGGGTGCTTGCCCAGTACTTCCATCTCGCCCTTTTCGCGGTCGATCTGCGCCGACTGGCCAATCGGCCCCTGGATGATCACCACGTTGCCGCGGCCCTTGAGTTTGTCGACCATGGCCTGGGCCTGCAGGCGACCGCCTTCCACGTCATCGTTGCCAACATAAGGCACGTTTGCGTCCGCCACCTTGGTGTTGGAGGCGATCACCACCACGTCATTGCTCATGGCGGCCTTCACGGTGCCGACGCCGGCCTTGGTGTCGATCGGCACAAACAGGATCGCGTCGTAGTGCTGGGTCACCATGTTTTCAATCTGGTTGTTCTGGGTCAGTGCGTCATAGTTGCCGTCGAACACGGTCAACTGCACGGTGCCGTCCTTGACTGCGGGGTGTTCCTTCAGCTCGCGCACCCAGTTCTGCATGAACTGGCCCTTGAGCCCGTACACGGCGGCGCCGATCTTGTAGGTCTTGCCATCGGCGGCCAGGGTGACACTGCTGGCGAGCAGGGAGAGTGCCGCGACGGCGGCCAAAGTCGTACCAGGTTTCATGAGAGAACTCCGTTATTGTTGTAGTGGTAGTTTTCAGAACTAGCGTTTCTTCTTGCGCCACACGTCAATCAGCACTGCGAACACGATGATCAGGCCCTTGGCGACCTGCTGGTAATAGGAGGACACGCCGAGCAGGTTCAGGCCGTTGTTGATCACGCCGATCAGCAATGCGCCAAACAGCGTGCCGACAATCGTGCCGGTACCGCCCGACAGGCTGGTGCCGCCGATTACCACGGCGGCAATCGCATCCAGCTCATACGAGGTGCCGGCCTGGGGCAGGGCAGAGGTGGTGCGCGCCGACAGCACCACACCGGCCAGCCCGGCGAGCAGGCCCGAGACCACGTACACCGAAAACATCACCTTGCGCACGCCGATCCCGGAGGTGCGCGCGCTCTTCTCGTTGCCACCCACCGCGTACACATAACGGCCGTAGGTGGTGTAGCGCAGCACCATCCAGAAGATCAGCGCGACCACGGCGAAGATCACGATCGGCACACCGATCGGGCCGATCTTGCCGATACCCAGCGCCAGGTAGGCGTCGGGCAGGTCAGTGATCGGGCTGCCGTCGTTCAAGATGAAGGTCATGCCCCGGGCAATGCTCAACATGCCCAAGGTCGCGACAAAGGGCGGGATCGACAGGTTGGCCACCATAAAGCCGTTCACCACCCCGAGCATCGCCCCGGCGAACATCCCGGCGCTGACTGCCGCGAGCACGCCATAGCCCTGGGTCGCGACCATGGCGCTGCACAGCCCTGCAAAGGCCAGGATCGAGCCCACCGACAGGTCGATGCCCTTGGTCAGGATCACGTAGGTCATGCCCACGGCGAGGATCCCGTTGATCGAGGTCTGGCGCAGGATGTCCATCCAGTTGCGCCAGGTCATGAAGTATTCGCTGGCGAAGGCCATCACCAGGCACAGCAGGATGAACACCAGCGGCAGGCCGAAGCGGTCGAGGGACAGGCGCAGGCGGCTGCGGGGTGCGGTCGTGACGGGGGCGGCTGCAGGTGTAGAAAGTGATTTGGCATTCATGAGGCAAGACTCAACAAGGCTTCCTGGGAAAGGGCGGTATCGCTGCTGATGGTTACCAGCCTTCCGCCTTTGAACACGGCAATACGGTCACTCAGGTGCAGCAATTCCGGGGCTTCGGACGACACCACAATCGCCGCGCCGCCGGCGCGCACGAACTGGTCCAGCAGGTGATAGATCTCCTGCTTGGCGCCTTCGTCGATGCCCCGGGTCGGCTCATCGCACAGCAGGCAGATCGGCTGGGTCGACAGGCATTTGGCGAGCACCACTTTTTGCTGGTTACCGCCGCTCATGGATTCCACCGGCAGGTCCAGGGAAGTGGTCTTGATCTGCAGGCGCTTGACCATGTCCTGGGCCAGTTGGTTTTCCTTGCGGGCATTGATCAGCGACCAGCTCGACAGCTGCTTGTACGCCGACAATGCGATGTTCGAGAGGATGCTGCCGCTGAGCACCAGGCCGCTGTCCTTGCGGTCTTCGGTGACCAGTGACATGCCGGCCTGGATCGTTGCCTTGGGCAGGCCGATGGGCATCGGTTTGCCTTGCAGGGTCACGCTGCCGGAGTCCGGCGTGGTGAGGCCGTAGATGCAGTTGAGGAATTCGCTGCGGCCCGAGCCCATCAGCCCGTAGATGCCGAGAATTTCGCCCTGGCGCAGTTGCAGGCTGATGTCCTGGAATTCGCCGGCGCGGCTCAGGCTGTCGACGTCCAGGCAGCATTCGGCGGCGCATTCGCGGCCGACCTTGTGGTCGATGCGGGTCAGTTCCTGGCCCACGATGCCGCGCACCAGGTGGGCGCGGTCGATATCGGCCATGCGTCCGGTCTCAACGAAGGCGCCGTCGCGAAAGATGCTGTAGTCGTCGGCAATCTGCGCCAGTTCACTGAGGCGATGCGACACATAGATGATGCCGGCACCACGGGCGGTGAGGCGGCGGATCGCCTTGAACAGGGTTTCGGCCTCACGCTCGCCGATGGCCGAGGTGGGCTCGTCCATGATCATCACCTGGCAGTCGTGGCTGAACGCCTTGGCGATCTCCACCAGCTGGATCTGCGCCACGCTCAGGCGATGCATGGGGCTGGTGGCGTCGACGTCGAACTCCAGGCCTTCCAGCAGTTCGCGAGTGCGCCGGTTGAGCTCCTTGCTGTCGACGATGCAGCCGGCGCGGCGCGGTTCGCGGCCCAGCCAGATGTTTTCGGCGACGGTCATGTAGGGGATGGGTTCCAGCTCCTGGGTGATCATCGCGATCCCCGCCGCGAGTGCTTCGCTGGGGCGGTTGAACTGGACGGGGGAGCCGTTGAGCAGGATGGTCCCGGCGTCACGCTGGGTGATGCCCATCAGGATGCTCAGGAAAGTCGATTTGCCTGCGCCATTGCCGCCGCACAGGGCGTGGACGCTGCCGGCCCGCAGAGAGAGGCGCCCCTCACGCAGGGCAGGAATCCCGGCGTAAGCCTTGGCGACGTGTTCAGCCTGGAGCAGTAATGGCGTGGCCATCGGCGTGTCCTCGTGCTGTGAATTCTTATTAGGTCGCACAGTCATGTTTCGCTGTGAGCATATGTGTATCAAATGAAATTCTGATCAGTCAATCTCTTTCACTGAAAAGTTGTAAATGGATGGATTTGCGCAAAGTAAGCCGGTTTAGAGGGCTTTGACTGGAAGGTCAGCTAAATCTTGCTTGACAGGGCGACTGGAATATCCGAGAAATGACTGAGCTAAATTTCACCGAGTGATCATATGATCACTCTCCAGCACCCAAAACGGCAGCGGAGCCAAACGCCATGAACACACCTTTCCCGGTGGCTATCGGATGCGATGAAGCGGGTTATGAGCTCAAAGAACTGTTGAAGCGCCATATCGAGGCGCTGGGTTACCCGGTGACGGACTTCGGCACCCATTCCACGGCGCCGGTGCTGTACCCGGACATTGCCCTGGCGGTGGCCACGGCGATCAATGCCGGCGAGCAACGCTTGGGCGTGCTGGTGTGCGGCACCGGCATCGGCATGGCCATCTCGGCCAACAAAGTCCTGGGGATTCGTGCGGCCCAGGCCCATGACACTTATTCGGCGGAGCGGGCACGCAAGAGCAACGATGCGCAGATCCTGTCCATCGGTGCACGGGTGATCGGCGCGGAGCTGGCCAAGAGCATCGTCAAGTCGTTCCTGGAGTCGGAGTTCGAAGCCGCGCGTTCCGGGGCCAAGGTCGACCGCATCAACGCGATCGAGCGTGACGGGCATCAGTAGTGGACGGAACGGGGCAAGAGTCGGGAGAATGCGCCTTTGACACCGAAACGGAAGCCCGTGCCCATGAGTGACAGTACCCAGCGCATCGCCAGCGACATCGACCTGATGACCGAAGTGGCGATGCTCTATTACCTTGAGAACGTCACTCAGGAAGCCATCGCCAAGCGCTTCGACCTGTCCCGGGCAAAAGTCAGCCGCCTGCTCAAACGCGCACGGGATGAAGGGATTGTCGAGGTGCGGGTGTTGCAGCACCCGGCGATGAACAACGAGCTGGAACAGGCGCTGGTGGAGCGCTTCCAGCTGGACCGCGCTTTGATTGCGGTCGACCACAGCGACCCGGACACCCAGCGCTCGGCGGTGGCGAGCCTGGTGGCCAACTACCTGAACAAAACCCTCAGTGACGGCATGATCGTCGCGGTCGGCATGGGGCGTAACGTCGGTGCGGTGGCCGATAATGTGTTTTTGCCGGTGACCCGCAACTGTACGTTTGTGTGCGCCATTGGCGGTTCGCTCAAGGCGGGTGAATACATGAACCCCGACCACATTTGCCGGCGCCTGGCCCTGCGGTTTGGTGGCGAGAGTGAAAGCCTGTACGCCCCGGCGCTGGTGGCCAACCCGGAACTGCGTGGGGTGTTGATCAGCAACGATACGGTGCGTTCCACGCTTGACCGTGCCCGCCGTGCGGACATGGCGTTGATCGGCATCGGTGACATGAGTGAAAACAGCAACATGGTGCGCATGGGGTGGTTTTCGCCCCAGGAAATTGCACAGGCGCGGTTGTCCGGCACGGTGGGGGACATGATGGGTTATGACTTCATCGACATTCATGGCCAGCCGGCGGTCAACGCGATTCAGGGGCGGGTGATCGGGTTGACGGTGCAGGAGCTGTTTCGGATTCCGGATGTGGTGGCGATTGCCAGTGAAAACACCAAGGCGGCGGCAACGCTGGGGGCGTTGCGTTCGGGAGTGATCAATACCCTGGCGACCACGGTGACCAATGCTCACACCATCCTTGCGCTGGATGACGCGACGCGTAAAAGCTGACACCGCCGATAGTCCAGGCCCTGAACATCACCTGTGGGAGCTGTCGAGCCTTGGCGAGGCTGCGATGGCATCACCGCGGTATGACTGGAGTACCGAGTTGTCTGCATCGCGGACAAGCCCGGCTCCCACAGTTGACTGCCTCAGGGTTTCCACACCTGCACATCCTGCGCATCCACCGCCTTGGGCAACAACCCCGCCTTGAAGAACGCATCCGCAATTTTCTGCTGTTCCCCCAACTGATCCAGCGTCACCGGTTGCACCTCATAGCTGCGATGAGCATTGGCGGCCTCGACAGTCTCCACATCCAGGTTGCCCCACAATGGCCCCAGCACTTTCGCGGCATCACGCGGGTGGCTCTTCACCCACTCGCCAGCCTGGTGCAACTGCTCGTACACCAGCTTCAGCACTTCGGGATGCGCCTGGGCATAGGGCGTACCCGTCAGGTAATAGCGCTTGTAACTGGCCAGCCCGGTACCGTCCGCAAGGGTGCGGGTGGGCAGTTGGCGCTGCACGCTGGTGAGGAACGGTTCCCACGTGACCCAGGCATCAACCTTGTTGTTTTCAAACGCAGCGCGGCCATCGGCGGGCGTCAGGTACGCCGGCTCGATATCGGAGAAGGCCAGCCCCGCCTTGTTCAAGGCAGCGATCAATAAATAGTGAGTGCCGGCGGCCTTGGTCACGGCGATTTTCTTGCCTTTCAAATCCGCCAGTTGCTGGATCGGCGAGTCCTTGCGCACCACGATCGCCTGGGCTTGGGGCGAGGGCGCTTCCTGGGCGAAGTAGGTGAGCTTGGCCTGGGCGGCCTGGGCGAAGATCGGTACGGTGTCGGCCACGTCAGCGCTGATATCCACGTTACCGACGTTGAGTGCTTCCAGCAGCGGCAGGCCACTGGGGAACTCGTGCCAGGTGACGTCGATGCCGGCGGCCTTGAGGGCTTTTTCCAGGGTGCCCTGGGTTTTCAGCAAGGTGATCAGGGTCGAGGATTTCTGGTAGCCGATGCGTACGGTTTCCTGGGCTTGGGTGCTCAGGGTGGTGCAGAGGCCCAGTGTGGCAAGGCCTGCGATGAAAAGGCGATGGAGCGAAAACTGGGGCATGGCGTGCTCGACTCTTAATGGATTAAGGTGAGCTTATTGTTCTAAAAAACATTCGATAAATAATTTTTCGATCTTAGCTTAGGCCTTTATCGGGGGCGCCGTTCGCGGCCTTTCAGCGTCAGGATGAAGGAGGGCGGTATGCAGTTGTATGTTGTTCGTCACGGCGAAACTCAAGCCAATGCCGAGGGGCGTTACCAGGGCTCGCTGGACATTGATCTCAACGAACGGGGCGTGCTGCAGGCGCGGGAGTTGCGGGAAAAATTGCCGGCGCAGATCGACGCCGTCATCGTCTCGCCGCTGCGCAGGGCTCAGCAAACGGCGGCCATTGTGTTTGCGGATGATGGGCTGCAACTGCCTACGCTGGATGTGTTTCGTGAGCGCGGCGTGGGGGTGTTTGAGGGACTGACCCAGGCGGAGGCGGCGCAGCGTTATCCCGACCTTTGGGCGCAGAATATTACCCGGCAATGGGAGCGGGCACCCACGGACGGTGAGTCAATATCGCAGTTCGTCGAGCGCATCCGGGGCGGATTGAATCAGTTGCTGGTGAACCATGGGCAACAGGTGGTGGTGCTGGTTGCCCATGGGGTTGTCGCCAAGGCGATTCGCGCATTGGTTCGCGATGATTTCTCAGACTTCTTCGCCTGGCAGTTGCGCAATGGCGAAGTGCTGAGTCTCAACATCGCCACAGAGCCCAATGTGGCGAGGGAGCTTGCTCCCGTTGGGGTGCGAAGCGCCCCCTGGTAGGCCGCTGCGGTCTTTCAGGATGGGCCGGTCAATGCTTTTGGGGTTGCTGCGCAACCCAGCGGGAGCAAGCTCCCTCGCCACAGTGTGGGTGTGAATCATGTCTACAGGGGAACGCTCAACGCCTGCGCAAACGCCTGGGGAGTAGGGCTTTCCGGCCAAGTCGGAACACCCTCCGCCAGCGTTACCCACGGCTGCTTGTGCCGCAGCCAGATATGCGCCACCGGCTGCACGGACGGGCTCTCATCCAGTGTCCCGACCCGCAGCACAACCAACCCCGGCGCGGCCGTCGTGGTGTTGCAGATCCGCGTATGGCACACCCCGCACAACCGATGTTCCGAGCGCTGCCCATCAACGTCATAGGCATATTCCGTCAGCGAACCTTCAACCCGCAGCGCATCCGCCGGCAACAGCGCATGCAGGGCAAACGCGCTGCCGCTCCAGGTCTGGCAGTGGCGGCAATGGCAGGCATACACCGCCAGCGGCGCGTCGGTATCGAGGGTGTAGGTCACGCGGGTGCAGCGACATTGGCCCGTGAGTGTCATCAAAAACGATCCTGTGCAAAGTGAGGGCGAAAGCCCCATCGGTTATGCTCGCCAGCATGCCGCAGCCCCCGAACAAAGAACATCCGCCAAAACTGCCCAGCGGCTCACAGGAAATGTATGAACGCCCCGCAACTCCAATGGGAAACCCAGCGCGCCTTCCTCGCCGTGTTGCGCACCGGCAGCCTGTCGGGCGCGGCCCGTTTGCTGGGGATCGCCCAGGCCACCGCGCGGCGACGGATTGAGGCCCTGGAGCAGAGCGTCGGGGTCAGCCTGTTTATCCGCTCACCCGCCGGGCTGTTGCCCACCGACACGGCCAAGGACCTGATCAGCCACGTTGAAGCGATGGCCGTTGCCGCCAACGCCTTCAGCCGCGCAGCCTCGGCCGACACGGCGCTCGCCGGCGGCACGGTGCGGCTCACCAGCGGCAATCTGCTGGGCGTTGAAGTGCTGCCGCCCATGTTGCGCAGCCTGCGCCGTGATCATCCGCAATTGGCCATCGAACTGAGCGTATCCAATCGGCTGCAGGCACTTGCCCGGCAAGAGGCCGACGTCGCCGTACGCATCCGTCGCCCGGTCGAATCCACGGTGGTCGCGCGCAAGGTCGGCGACCTTCACGTAGGGTTGTACGCCGCACCCGAACTGTTGGCAGAGCAGGGCACGCCGGACACCGTTGCGCAATTGCACGGCTACCCGCTGATCGGGCCGGACCGCAACTTGCTGGAGATCGAATTCCTGGGTGAGCGCGGTTTCGACTGTTCGGCGCCCAGTACGGTGATTCGCACCGATGATCACCTCGCGCAGTTGGCCGCTCTGCGTGCGGGGCTTGGGATCGGCGTGTGTTCAGCCCAGGTGGCACAACGTCACGGGCTGGTGCGGGTGTTGCCCGCGCAGGTGGATTTCAAGGTTGACGTGTGGATCGCCATGCATCAGGACATGCGCAAGGTCCCGCGCATCGCCGTGGTGTTCGATGGCTTGGGCGCGGCCCTGACGGACTTCTTTCAGCCGCGGTAACGCAGCGCTTCCACCAACAGCGCAAACGCGGGCGAGGCCTGGCGACGGCTGGGGTAATACAGATGGAAGCCGGCAAACGGCGCACACCAGTCATCCAGCACCTGCACCAGTCGCCCGTCCGCCAGATAAGGCGCTACCAGGTCGGCAGGCACGTAGCTCAAGCCCAAGCCGTCGACCGCTGCCTTGAGCAATGGGTACACGCCATTGAAGGTCACCTGGCCAGACACCCGCACATTCAGGCTTTCATCGCCTTTCTTGAATTCCCACGCATACAGGCCGCCATTGGTGGGCAGGCGCAAGTTGTTGCAGGCGTGATCGGTCAAGTCCCGAGGCGTGCGGGGGACCGGGCGCTGGGCAAAGTACGCCGGTGCCCCCACCACCAGCATGCGCATGTCCGGGCTGATGCGCGTGGCAATCATGCCCTGGGCCACATCTTCCCCAAGCCGTACACCGGCGTCGAAGCCGTGGGCGGCGATGTCGACGAAGCCATAGTCGCAACACACCTCCACGGCGATATCCGGGTACTGCGCCAGGAACGGTTTCAGCACCGGCCACAGGATGAATTCCAGCGCGTGGTCCATGGCGTTGATGCGAATGGTGCCGGACGGCCGGTCGCGCAAATTACTCAGGCCTTCAAGCCCCACCTGGATTTCATCGAAGTGCGGCCCGACCGTATCGATCAAGTGCTGCCCGGCTTCGGTGGGTGACACGCTGCGGGTGGTGCGAGTCAGCAGGCGCAACCCCAGGCGCGCCTCCAGGGCGCGGATGGTATGGCTCAGCGCGGACTGGGAAACCCCGAGTTTGGCCGCCGCCTTGGTAAAGCTGCGCTCACGGGCTACCGCCAGAAAGGCAAGCAGGTCGTTGGCGTTTTCCCTGAGCATTGGTGAGTGATCCTCATAAGTATTTTCGGATTCTAGCGGCTAATTATCACAATTCGTAACTGTTAGATTGGATTCAGTCCCCTAACCCGGAGAATGATCATGCGCAAACGTACACTCGGTAACAGCCAACTTGAAGTCTCGGCCCTGGGGCTCGGCTGCATGGGCATGAGCTTTGGCTACGGCCCTGCGGCCGACAAACAGCAGATGATTGCCTTGCTGCGCAATGCGGTTGAACAAGGCGTGACCTTCTTCGATACCGCCGAAGTCTATGGCCCGTTCATCAATGAAGAACTGCTGGGCGAAGCCCTGTCGCCGCTGCGTGAGCAGGTGGTGATCGCCACCAAGTTCGGTTTTGCCCTCGACCCGTCCGGCAATGGCAAATGGTCCGGTCTCGACAGCCGCCCCGAACATATCCGCCAGGTAGCTGAAGCCTCGCTGAAGCGCCTGAATACCGACGTTATCGATCTGTTCTATCAGCACCGGGTTGATCCGAACGTACCGATCGAAGAGGTGGCCGGTGCGGTGAAGGATTTGATTCAGGAGGGCAAGGTCAAGCACTTCGGCTTGTCGGAAGCCGGCGCCTCGACCATCCGCCGCGCCCATGCCGTTCAGCCCGTAACCGCACTGCAAAGCGAGTATTCCCTGTGGTGGCGCAAGCCGGAGGCCGAGGTGTTGCCGCTGCTGGAGGAACTGGGCATTGGTCTGGTGCCCTACAGCCCGTTGGGCAAAGGTTTCCTGACGGGCAAGTTCGACAGCCACAGCACCTTTGACAGCTCGGACTTTCGCAGCAATCTACCAAGGTTCACCCCTGAAGCGTTGCAGGCCAACCAGGCTTTGGTTGAGTTGCTGCGCCAGGTCGCCCTGCGCAAACACGCCACGCCATCGCAGATCGCACTGGCCTGGTTGCTGGCCCAGAAGCCCTGGATCGTACCGATTCCAGGCACTACCAAAACCTCGCGCCTGACGGAAAACCTGGGAGCGCTCGAAGTGCAGCTCAGTGCGGCAGAACTCCATGAACTGGACGTGGCCGCTGCGAACATCGCCGTGCACGGCGACCGCTATCCCGAAGCCCTGGAACGGATGACCGGCCTATGAAAACCGGCCTCGCCGCCACTGCACTTTCACTCTCCCTATTCGCGTTGGATTCACCGGCACAGGAGACGCCCATGCTGACCATCACGCCCAACGGTTCCCAGCCTTCAGCCAAAGGCCCGGCGGATTATTTCACCGGCACGGTACGCGTCGACTCACCGTTCAAGGGCACCGACGCCGCGCGTGTCACCGGGGCCTTTGTCACTTTCGAATCGGGCGCACGTACCGCCTGGCATACCCACCCGCTGGGCCAGACATTGATCGTCACCGCAGGCCTGGGTCAGGTCCAGGAGTGGGGCCAGCCCGTGCGGGCCATTCGCCCCGGCGACACGGTATGGATTGCACCCGGGGTCAAGCATTGGCATGGCGCGACGGCGAACACCGCCATGACCCATATCGCGATCAACGAAATGCTCGACGGCAAGGTGGTGGACTGGATGGAGCAGGTCAGCGACGAACAGTACGCCGCGCAGTAATCGGTTTCACCGCCGCAACTGCGGCTCGCCTTCAATGCAGCTCACCAGAAACTCCATCACCACCTTCACCGAAGGCGAGCGGCGCATATCCGGATACACCGTCAGCCAGATATCGCGAACCGGGCCTTCGGTGTTCGTTGCCAACCGCACCAATGCCGCGTCGTGATCGCCCACCAGCGTGGGCAACACCACTGCACCTACTTGGGACCGGGCGGCCATTTGCTGGGTGATCAGGTCGCTGGCGGCGAAGGCAATCGTGCGGTTGCCGCGCACCTGATGCATCCACGCCTGTTGGGGCAGGTGGTCGCGGGTGGCGTCATAGGCAATGAACGTCCACTGTTCAGCGGGTAACTGCTTGAGCTCGGGCGTGGCATAGAGCCCGAAACGCACGGCGCCGACCTTTCTGCGTACCAGCGCTTCCTCATCGGGGCGCACCGTGCGCAGGGCAATGTCGGCTTCGCCTTTGTCGAGGGCGGCCAGCGTCGTCGAGGACATCAACACGATATTCAGCTTGGGATATTGCGCCCTGAACCGTGCGACATGGGGCGCGATGCAGTGGATGGCAATCGACGGCGGGCAACTGACCCGCACGGTGCCGGCCACTTCGATCGAGGCCACGCGGGACAGGCGCATCACTTCGGTGGCCATCTCGCCCATGCCGGCCGCCAGCTCCGCCAGTGCCAGGCCTTCCTCGGTGAGCGGCCGGCTGCGGGGCAGGCGATCCACCAGTTTGACGCCGAGGGCTTTTTCCAGGGCATCGACGCGCCGGCCAACAGTGGCGTGTTCCACCTGCAGCTCCCGTGCGGCAGCCGACAGTGATTGGGTGCGCGCCAGCACGGTGAAGAAATACAGATCCTGCCAGTCGAACATCGGGTTATTTCCGCACGGAGGGTGGGAGGTATTGGGGAATTCTCGTACAGATTAGCGCCTTTTACCATGGCGCATTCCCACTGCAAACGGAGTTGTCTCGCGATGAAAGCCCTCACCCTTGAAACCTACGGCGGCCCGGAAGTTGTTCAACTGCGCCTTGATGTGCCCAAACCCCAAGTGACCGCCGGCCATGTACTGGTCAAGGTGGCCTGTGCCGGGATCAATTTCATGGATGTTCACACCCGCCAGGGCAAGTACGCCAAGTCGGTGACCTACCCGGTACGGCTGCCGTGCACTCTGGGTATGGAAGGGGCCGGTGTGGTGGTGGCGGTAGGCGAGGGCGTGAGCCATCTGGCGCCGGGTGATCGAGTGGCATGGTGCATTTCATGGGGCGCGTTCGCCGAATACGCCAGCGTGCCCGCCGCGCGAGTGGCGCAAATTCCCAGTGCGATCGGCTTCGATCAGGCGGCTGCGGCGATGTTCCAGGGCTGCACGGCTCACTACCTGATTGAAGATGTTGCGCGGTTGCAGGCGGGCAACCGCTGTTTGATCCACGCGGCGTCCGGCAGCATCGGCCAGTTGCTGGTGCAAATGGCCCATCGGCTCGGTGCCACGGTGTTCACCACCGGCAGCAGCGTCGAAAAGTGCGCGATTGCCCTTGAGCGTGGCGCGGATCAGGCCTGGCAATACGACGGGTTTGCCGAGCGGGTGTTGGAGGCCACGCAAGGGCAGGGCGTGGATGTGGTGTTCGATTCGGTGGGCAAGGCCACCTTGCGCGAGAGCTTCAGGGCGTGCCGCACGCGGGGGGTGATCGTCAATTACGGCAACGTCTCCGGTTCGATCACTGACCTCGATCCGATGGAGTTGGGGGAGGCCGGTTCACTGTTCCTGACTCGCCCACGGCTCAACGACCACATGGCCGACGGGCCTACGGTGCAGAGGCGTGCCAATGCGGTGTTTGCGGCGATACTTGAAGGTTCGCTGACGGTGGATATCGAAGGGCATTACGCCCTGGAAGAGGTGCAGCAGGTGCACGCGAGGATTGAGGCACGGCAGCAGATTGGCAAGGCGGTGGTGTGGCTGGACCGTGAACTTCACTAATGGCCAGAGAGCTTGTGTGGCGCTTGTGAGGATCAGTTAACAGCAGGCGAAAAAAAGCCGGCTGATCAGGCCGGCTGGGGGGTGGACCGCGAACCACAGTCGTTACGCGCGGTTTTCCATCAGGCGGTCTGCACCACCTTCAGCCACACGGTTTTCTTGAAGACGGTCAGCACCACCTTCGGCTACGCGGTTTTCTTGAAGACGGTCAGCGCCACCTTCAGCTACACGGTTGCCCTGGAGACGTTCAGCGCCCCCTTCAGCAACACGACGTTCCAGCAGGCGATCAGACCCGCCTTCAGCAACGCGGCGTTCCAGCATACGGTCAGACCCACCCTCAGCCACGCGGCTGTCCATCAGGCGATCCGCGCCGCCTTCAGCGAGGGCAGGTTGGGTAAAGGCGCTTACAGCAAGTACCGAGAAAGCGAGGCTAAGCAAGAGTTGGCGTTTCATGAGGGTGTGCTCCGGGAAAGTCGTTGGTTGGTATGGATGCGATGTTACGCGGCAGATTTTTTAAGAGAACTTCATTGGGCTGATGGTGACTATCGACGCCAGCGATGGCCCGTTTTCCCGGGCCATCGCGTCGCTCATCACGGCATTTCTGGCAGTTCCCGAGGGCGCAGGTCGAACACCAGCACCTCGGCGTCCTCCCCATGGCTCAGGTGAATCTCCCGCTCATCGCGCACTCGGGCGCCGTCGCCTTCGTGCAAGCGCTGGCCATTGACTTCAACGCTGCCCCGCGCCACATGGATGTAGGCGTAGCGTTCCGGGGCCAGCGGCAGGCTGGCGGTTTCAAAGCCGTTGAACAGCCCGGCATACACCCGCGCGTCCTGGCGCACGCCGAGGGAGCCGTCGGTGCCTTCCGGCGAGATGATTAACTGCAACCGGCCGCGTTTTTGCGCCTCGGTGAAGTGCTCCTGCTGATAGCGCGGTTCGGCGCCCGCCACATCCGGCACGATCCAGATTTGCAGGAAGTGCACGCCCTGGGTGTGGCTGTGGTTGAACTCGCTGTGGGCCACGCCGCTGCCGGCGCTCATCAGTTGCACGTCGCCGGGGCGAATCACCGAACCGGTGCCCAGGGTGTCCTTGTGTTCCAGGGCGCCTTCGAGCACATAGGAGAAAATCTCCATGTCGCGGTGCGGGTGTTGGCCGAAGCCCTTGCCGGCGGCAACCCGGTCATCGTTGATCACCAGCAGGTCGGAAAAACCCTGTTCTTTGGGATTCCAGTAGTTGGCGAACGAGAAGGTGTGGAACGACTTCAACCAACCGTGATTGGCGGCGCCGCGTTCCGAGGCTTTGCGAAGGGTCAGCATGGGGTGTTCTCCTCAAGGGAAGCCTGGCTGCGAGATGCAGGGCTTCGGTGTGAGGAGAAGATTACTGGTTAACGATAGGTTGATTAAGAAGCTGAAATCGGAATGACTGTCTCTTTTAGATTGACGATCGCCAGCTGTGCCGTCCGCAGATGATGGCGGTAGCGCAGCTGAAGTTTGCGCCAGGCCATTGGGTTCACGCCTTCGCTGCGGCTGAACAGGTGACAGAAGTGCGCCTGGTCGCAGAACCCGCATTCCTGGCTGATCTGCGTCAGGCTCAGGGCGGAGCCGGTGATCAGCACCTTGGCCTGTTTGATGCGTTGCTGGCGAATCCATTCCTGGGGCGATACACCGGTGGTGCGCTTGAAGGCCCTGGAGAAATGGCTGCGGGACAGCTCACAGGCGCGAGCCAGTTCCGTCACCTCCAGGGGGCCAGCAAGATTGGCGAGGATCAATTGCTTGACCCTCTGTTCCCGCTCTGAACACAGGGTTCCGGTTGCAGCTGCTGGTTGAGCCATGATCGCTATCCGTGGTCGATGGGCGCTTGTTTTCACACACCTTACCGGTGAATGAATCCCCAGTGTAGACCGCTGCAAGCATCTGTTGAACTGAGCACATGCATGCAATTTTTCTGGATCGGGCCGTCGCACACTAGCGCGAACGTTCAAGCATCCAGGGGAAGGGCACGATGGACTCAACAGCACAAGGCGGGCCGGACGAGGTCGTGACCCTGGTGGTCAAGCACCGCATAAAACCCGGGCTTGAAGCCGACTACGAAGCCTGGCTGCGACGCATCGTGCGTATTGCCGGTGAGCGTCCCGGGCACCTCGGCGTTGACGTGGTGCGCAGCAAGCAGGGCGGCCTTGCGTTGTTTACCTGCGTGCTGCGTTACCGCTCCACCGAAGACCTGGAGCGCTGGCTCGATTCGCCGCAGCGCCTGGAGCTGATCAACCAAGCCGCACCGATGCTGGCCGACGGCGACCAGACCGAAGTCGGCGCGGTCAACGAGTTCTGGTTCTCGCCCCTGGCCGATGCTGCCGCCAAGCCGCCGCGCTGGAAACAGGCAGTGGTCACGCTGCTGGTGATCCTGCCGCTGACGTTGCTGGTGCCGATCATCTGGGGCCCGGTACTGCGGCTGCACCCGTTCCTGTCCAACTACATCGTCGCCACCTTCCTGGTCACCCTGACCATCGTTGTACTGGTGGTTTACCTGCTGATGCCGGCGGCCACCCGCCTGTTCGCGCCCTGGCTTGAAGCCTCTGTAAAGGAAACCCTATGAACGCCGACCTGATTCTGTTCAATGGCCAGTTCCACACCGTGGACCGTGAAAATCCCCGTGCCACGGCAGTTGCGATCCACCAGGGACGCTTCGTCGCGGTGGGCACCGACGGTGAAGCCATGGCCCTGCGCGGCAGTGGTACCCAGGTCATCGACCTCAAGGGTCGCACCGTCATCCCTGGCCTCAACGACTCGCACCTGCACCTGATCCGTGGCGGCCTGAACTACAACCTCGAACTGCGCTGGGAAGGCGTGCCGTCACTGGCCGATGCCCTGCGCATGCTCAAGGATCAGGCTGACCGCACGCCCACGCCGCAGTGGGTGAGGGTGGTGGGCGGCTGGAACGAATTCCAGTTCGCTGAAAAGCGCATGCCCACCCTCGACGAACTCAACCAGGCCGCCCCCGATACGCCGGTGTTCGTGTTGCACCTGTATGACCGGGCCTTGCTCAACCGCGCCGCCCTGCGCGTGGCTGGCTACACCAAGGACACACCGAACCCGCCCGGCGGCGAGATCGTGCGCGACCATAACGGCAACCCCACCGGCATGCTGGTGGCGCGGCCCAACGCGATGATTCTCTACGCGACCCTGGCCAAGGGCCCGAAACTGCCCCTGGAATACCAGGTGAATTCCACCCGCCAGTTCATGCGCGAACTCAACCGCCTGGGCCTGACCAGTGCCATCGACGCCGGCGGTGGTTTCCAGAACTATCCCGACGATTACGCCGTGATCGAACAGTTGGCCAAGGACCAGCAACTGACCGTGCGCATCGCGTACAACCTGTTCACCCAGAAGCCCAAGGAAGAACTCAGCGACTTCAAGAACTGGACCGGCAGCGTGACCCTGCATCAGGGCGACGACTACCTGCGCCACAACGGCGCGGGCGAAATGCTGGTGTTCTCGGCGGCCGACTTCGAAGACTTCCTCGAACCACGCCCAGACCTGCCGCTGACCATGGAGCAGGAACTGGAGCCGGTGGTGCGCCACCTGGTGGAACAGCGCTGGCCGTTCCGCCTGCACGCCACCTACAACGAGTCGATCTCGCGGATGCTCGACGTGTTCGAGAAGGTCAACCGCGACATCCCGTTCAACGGCTTGCCATGGTTCTTCGACCACGCCGAAACCATCACCCCGCAGAACATCGAGCGCGTGCGGGCGCTGGGCGGCGGCATCGCGATCCAGGACCGCATGGCGTTCCAGGGTGAGTACTTTGTGGAGCGCTACGGCGCCAAGGCCGCCGAGGCCACGCCGCCGATCAAACGCATGCTCGCCGAAGGCGTGCCGGTGGGCGCTGGCACCGACGCCACCCGGGTGTCGAGCTACAACCCCTGGACCTCGCTGTACTGGATGGTCAGCGGCCGCACCGTCGGCGGGCTGGAACTGCACGCCGAGGGGCTGCCCCGGCTGACGGCCCTGGAACTGTTCACCCACGGCAGCGCCTGGTTCTCCTCCGAGCAGGGCAAGAAGGGCCAGATCAAGGTCGGCCAACTGGCGGACGTGGCGGCACTGTCGGCGGACTTCTTCAGTGTCGATGAGGAAGCCATCAAGTGGATCGAATCGGTACTCACCGTGGTCGGCGGCAAGGTGGTGTACGGCGCCGGCGACTTTGAAGATTTCGCACCACCCAGCGTGCCGGTGCTGCCGGACTGGTCGCCGGTGGTCAAGGTACCGGGCCACTGGCGCCCGGCCTCAGCGCTGCAAGCCCAGGTGCACCAGTGCAGCGGCCCCTGTGGCGTGCATGCCCATAGCCATGAACGGGCGCGTCTCTCGAACGTGCCGGTCAGCGACTTCCAGGGTTTCTGGGGCGCGTTTGGCTGCTCGTGTTTTGCCTTCTGAATCTAACCCCAAAAGAGTATTCCCATGACTTACAAACGCCTGAACAAAGATGACGCCGTGGTCCTGCTGGTGGATCACCAGACCGGCCTGATTTCCCTGGTGCAGGACTTCTCGCCCAACGAGTTCAAGAACAACGTGCTGGCCCTGGCGGACCTGGCCAAGTTCTTCAAGCTGCCGACTATCCTCACCACCAGTTTCGAAAGCGGCCCCAACGGCCCGATGGTGCCGGAGCTGAAAGAACTGTTCCCGGACGCGCCGTACATCCCGCGCCCTGGCCAGATCAACGCATGGGACAACGAAGATTTCGTCAAGGCAGTGAAAGCCACCGGGCGCAAGCAACTGATCATTGCCGGTGTGGTGACCGACGTGTGCGTGACCTTCCCGACGTTGTCGGCCCTGGCTGAAGGGTTTGAAGTGTTTGTGGTGACCGATGCGTCGGGCACCTTCAATGAGACCGTGCAACAGGCGGCGTGGGCACGCATGACGGCGGCCGGTGCACAGCTGGTGAACTGGTTCTCGGTGGCCTGCGAGCTGCAGGTGGACTGGCGCAACGACATGGAAGGCCTGGCGAATCTGCTGTCGCCGCGTATTCCCAACTATCGCAATTTGATGAACAGCTACTCGGCGCTGACGGCCAAATAAACCGCTCTCTGATATGCAGGTAATCCAATGTGGGAGCGGGCTTGCTCGCGAAGGCGGTGTGCCAGTCAATACATGTACCGACTGACCCACCGCCTTCGCGAGCAAGCCCGCTCCCACATTTTGATTTGTGGTGTGGCGACTGACCGGCTATAAAACAGCCCAGCGTCCACCGAGAAGCGACAATGAACCCCTTCGAAGACATGCGCCTGTTTTGCCAGGTCATGGAATCCGGCAGTTTCACCGCTGCCGCCGAGCATCTTGGCCTGTCCAAGCAATTTGTCAGCCGCCGCCTGATCCAGCTGGAAGAGCGCCTCGGCGTACGCCTGCTCAACCGCTCCACCCGCCGCCTGGACGTCACGCCGCTGGGCCAGAGTTACTACGAATCCGCCCTGCGCCTGCTCAGTGAAGTCGAGCAAGTGGAGCAGGGCATCGCCGGGCAAAACACCGAGCCCCGAGGCACCATTCGCCTGAGCGCGCCGTTGTCGTTTGCCATGGCGCACCTGGGTTGCCTGTTGCCGCTGTTCCTGCAACGCCACCCTCATGTCACCGTGGAAGTGGACCTCAGCGACCGCCCGGTAGACCTCATCAGCGAAGGCTACGACCTGGTGCTGCGCATCGGCACCCTCGAGGATTCGACCCTGATCGCCCGACGCATCGCCAGTGTGCAGCGCGTCTATTGCGCCAGTCCCGACTACCTGACCCGCCACGGCACGCCGCAGAGGCCCGATGACCTGGCCGATCACGCATGCCTGCCTTACGGCCATGGTCGCCAGGTGCAATGGCACTTCAAGGTCGATGGCAAACCCCACACCCGCAACGTCAGCGGGCGCATGCGGGTCAACAACGGTGAGTTGCTGCGGGATGCCGCCGTGGCCGGGTTGGGCATCACCTATCTACCCAATTTTATCGTTGCCCAAGCCTTGCAGGACGGCCGCCTGGTGACGCTGCTGGAAGACTGCGCGCCCGAACCCCTGACCCTTTCCGCGGTTTACCCCCAGCACCGCCAGAGCTCGCGCCCGGTGCAGGCGTTGATCGAGTTCCTGCGTGAACGCCTGGCCGGCGGTTGTTGAATCAGAACGCGTACTGCACCCGGCTGTAGTAATACCCGCCGGTAAACCCGAACGGCGAATAGCTGCCCCAGTTATCGCCGAACGACGAGTTCTTCACGCCGATGTGATCCGGGTATTTGTCGAACAGGTTCTGTGCACCTACGGCCACCGTCAGCTGTTTGCTGATCGCGTAGGCCACGTCGAGGTCAGTGATCCACTTGGCCGAATACGTGCGGTCCAGGCTCGCGTCGCTGGAGCTGTTGACCTCGGTGTAGGTGCCGTAGCGAGTCAGGCGCAGGTTGACGTCGAAGTCGTGGATCGCCCAGTCGGCGGAGAAGATCATCTTGCTGCTGGGTGAGGTCTTGGTGATCAGTGCCCGTGACTGGCGACCCATCAACTGGAAGTTGCCCAGGGCGGCGAGCTGCGCCGGGGTGTCGTTGACGCTGAGGATCTGCGTGTGGTTGTAGTTCAGCGCCGCCGTCCATTTCACCGAGCCGTAGCGGTCGAGGTTCTGCCGGTAGTTGCCCACCACGTCGACCCCGGAGGTGCGGGTGTTGGCGCCGTTGGTGAAGTACTGTGCGCCCGCCGTGGCCGGTACGCCGATGCTGTCCAGCAGGGAGGCAATGCCCGGGCCCTGGAAGCGTTCGCTGAGCACCAGGCGGTCCCGCAGGTTGATCACGTAGCCGTCCACCGTGAGGCTCAAGTCATCGCTTGGGGTCACGGCGAAACCGAGGCTGAAGTTGGTCGAGCGCTCCGGCTTCAGTGACTTGGCACCCAATGCCTGGGCGCCGGCGGAATCTACCGGCAGGATCACGTAGTTATACGACTGGTACACGCCATTGATGGTGTCGAACCCGGTGGAGCGTGCGGTGAAGATCTCGTTGGCCAGGGACGGTGCGCGAAAGCCGTTGCTCACGGTGCCGCGCAGGGCGAACACCGGGTTGAACGCATACCGCGTGCTGAGCTTGCCGCTGCGGGTACCGCCGACGCCTTCGTTGTAATGTTCGTAGCGTCCGGCCACGCCGACGTACCACTGCTCGGTGGGGTAGAACCCGAGGTCGACATAGCTGGCGACGCTGTTGCGGCTGACCTTCTGCGCGTCTTCCGGACGGATGCCGTTGGTGACCTGGGCCCCCGGATCGGGACGCTGCCCGGCACGCGGATGGCCTGCCGGGAACACGTAGCCGCCATCGATATAGGAAGCCTCGGAGCCGGCGCGGGTCTCGTAGCTCTCGCGCCGGTGCTCCAGGCCGAACGCCACGTCCAGCGGCTTGGCCAGGCCGATCTCGTAGGTGTTTTTCAGGTCGAGGTTGGTGGTGAGCTGGTCGGCGATGTAGATCCCGGAGGTGAACTTGTTCGGTGTGCTTTCGCCCAGGGACGGGTTCTGGTTGTCGTAGGTGCGCTGCTTGGCGTAGTTGCGCCCGTAGGTGCTGCTCAGGTCCCAACCCCAGCCGCCGCCAAGGTCGTTGCCCTTGGCGCCGAAAGCCGATTGGAAGTCCGTCTCGTTGACCAGCCAGTACGGGCTGTAGCCGTCGGGGTAACCATTGGGCCCGGTGGTGATGGTGTTGCGGCCGTTGGGCAGGCGGAAGTTCTGGCCGTCGTTGTTCTCCCGGGTGGCCAGGGTGGAAAACGAGTACAGCGCCAGGTTGTCGTTCAGCGGCAGGTCGAGGTTGTACGCCACATCGCCCAACTGGCTGCGGGGCGAGCCGTAGCCTTTGTAGGTGTGGTGGCTGGAGGTGGCTTCGCGCGGGTCGGGGGAACCGTCCGCCAGCGGGTAGTAATGGCTGCTGTAGCCGTTGCTGCCGGCCTTGTTGTCGCGTTCCTGGTAGCGGGTGTCGAGGGACACGTTGAGCACCCCGGCTTCACCCACCTGGAAGCCGTAGTTCAGCGCCTCCTGGCCGGTGCCGCGCTTGCCGTCGTAGTTCTGCCCCAGGGTGGTGTCGGAACTGCCGCCGGTGGTCTGTTTGAGGATGATATTGATCACCCCGGAAATCGCATCCGAGCCGTATTGCGCCGCTGCACCGTCGCGCAGCACCTCCACATGGTCGATGGCAGCCACCGGGATCAGGTCGAGGTCGCTGGGGGCCGCGCCGCTGTTGATGCCGTTGATGTTCAGGGTGGCGCTGGTATGGCGGCGTTTGCCGTTGACCAGCACCAGTACGTGAGAGGCGGTGAGGCCGCGTAGGGTGGCCGAACGCACCACGCCGCTGGCATCCCAGCCGGCGCGGTCGGGCAGGTTGAACGAGGGGATGAGCTTGCCCAACGCTTCGAGCAAACTCGGCTTGCCCACGGCCCGCAGTTGTTCGCCGCTGATCACATCAATCGGCGTGGGGCTGGTGGTGACGGTGCGTTGTTCGGCGCCACGGTTGCCGGTGACCACCACGGTGTCGAGGGTGGGGGAGCGGTCTTCGGCAGATTCGACGCCGAAGGACGCCAGGCCGCACGCCAGCGAGAGCGGCAGGAGTTTCAGATGATTATACCGATGTAGCCTTTTACGATGAGCGAGCTTGCTGTGGCGAGTGGGCTTGCTGTGGCCAGGGAGCTTGCTGTGGTGAGGGAGCTTGCTGTGGCGAGGGAGCTTGCTCCCGCTGGGCTGCGTAGCAGCCCCAATACGGTCTTCCGAGAAAATTGCGGAGTCAGGCAGGGCCGCTGCGCGCCCCAGCGGGAGCAAGCTCCCTCGCCACAAAGGTGCCGTCAGCCAGTTGAATTTTCGCATGAGAGTGGAGCTCCTTGGTCTCGAGTGATGTCCCTGTCAGCGTTTGCGCGCGGCAACCGCTTCGATTTCTACCAGCCCGCCGGGCAATGGCAGCGCGACGACTTGCACCGCGGTGCGCGCCGGTTTTTTCGGCTGCTCGGCACTGCCGAAAAACGGCGTGTAGCCTTCCTGCAACCCGGCAAAGTCGAGCTTGCCGCCTTTGGCTGGATCGCCCACCAGGAATATCCGCAGCTGCACCACATCTCCCAAATCCAGGCCCTGGCTTTGCAGCACACCCTTGAGCTTGTTGAGGATCGACGTGGTCTGGATGGCCGTGTCGCCATAGGCGGCAAACGAGTCTTTCGGCGCCTTGGGGTCATGCAGGTCGGCCAGCAACCCACTCACAAACAACAGCTCGGTCTGCGGCGGCACCGACACCGCCAATGAGATCGGGAAGTTCGAGTTCGGCAGCGGCACGCGCTTGATCTCATCGGCGTGGGCGGCAAGGGTGGTGGCGGTCATCAGCAGTCCTGCAAAAAGCGTCTTCATCGGTTCATTCCTTGAGAGAGAAAAGTCAGGCGGCGACGCCCGGTTGCTGGCGTTCGGCATGCCGGCCGATCAGCGAGACGATGCGCCGCGCCGAATCGGCGGCGCTGTTCTGCCAGATGCCGACGCCGCCGTGGGCGAGGGCGTCGCTGGCCAGGTACGTGCGGCCCTGGGGCTCGTTGAGCAGGCGGTAGGCGCTTTCGCCGACCTCGTCGTTGACGATCCACGGGCCCTTGCTGTAGCTGACTTTCGACCAGTTGATCGCCACCGGTTTTTGCAGCTTGGCGCTGTGGCCGGGGTGCAACAGCTCCACCGCCTGGCGTGAGGAGGCGAACTGTTCGGCCAGGGATTTCTGGCTGAAGGCCTGGGCCGATTCACTGGTGTTGTAGGCCGCCACCAGAATCCCCTGGGCGCTGTTGAGGCGGTCGCTGGGGTACCATAGGCCTTTGACTTCATGGTCGAGGTACGACAGGCCGCCGTAGATGTTGAAGTCGGTTTCCCAGAAGCGCGGCGCCTGCCAGGCCACCTTGTTGGCCTGGTCGCTTTGCGCGGTCTGGATCGCCTGCTTGAAGGGTGCCGTGAAGTTGGTTGGCAGCTTGGCCAGCAGCGGCAAGGGCACGGTGACAATCGCGTAGTCGGCACTCAGCACCTGGGTCTTGCCGCTGATGCGGTCGCGGTAGGTGATTCGGCTGCCTTGCTCCGAGGTCTGGATATCGCTGACTTCGGCGTTGAAGCGCACCGCATCTTTCAGATGTTCGTAGAAGGCATACGGAATGCGGTCCATGCCGCCCACCGGCTGGAACATGGTGGAGGAAAACTCCGGGATTTCATCGAACACCAGTGCGCCCCACAGCTTGGGATTAAGCAGGGTCTGCAGCTCCAGCGGCGCGCGGGTCACGCCGGTCTGGTCGCCGGCGCCGGGCACGCGGGTGTAGCCGGAGCGCACCGAACCCTTGTATTGCAGGTCGCCGTTGAGGTCGCCGTACACTTTGAGGAAACTCAGCAACGCTTTGCGGTCATCCACGCTCAGGTCCTGGTCCAACGCCTTGCGGCTGACTGTGCGGGCCAGCAGTTCCGAGAGTTGGCCGCGGGTGTCGTTGACCGCCTGGCGCAACTGGAACGCCGGTTGCTGCGTATCCGGCCGGGCCAGGGCGTTGCGGCTGCTGTTGACCAGTACTTGCAGCTCCACACCCAGCTCGCGGCAGTAGCCGAGGATCGTCTGGTGGTGGCTGGGAATACGCGCGGGTCCGGCGTTGAAAAACTGCCCGTCATCAAAGTCGACGGTCTGGCTGACGCCGTCGTCGAAATCGACCTTGGTGCCTCGGCGCAGGGTCCAGTTGCGTCCACCCACCCGGTCGCGGGCTTCCAGGATCGTCACGTTGAACCCGGCCTTGCGCAGCTCATAGGCGCTGACCAGCCCGGAGATCCCGGCGCCGACTACCACCACCTGCTTGCCTTTGCCGGTGCTGCCCAATTGCAGCGGGGTAAAGCTCGATGCCACCGCCTGAGGCGTCAGCCCCAGCGCGCCCAATGCGCTGACAGCGGCGGAATAACCGCCCACGGCGGCAATACGGGAAATCAGTTCCCTGCGGGTAAAAGCCATGATTCGCTCCTTGAGATAGCGGTTTGTCAGAGGTCGTAGCGCACGGTCAGCAACAGGGTTCGCGGGTCGTTGACCGAGTAGTAGCGGGCGCCGCTGGAGGGCACGTAGCCCACCGACTGCGGGTAGGCGCGGTCCAGCAGGTTTTTCACCGCCAGGGTGGTGGTCCAGTGGCCGTCGCCGCTGATGTAGCGGGTGTTGGCGTTCCAGAAGGTCTGTTGCGGGATTTCCTGGATGTCGTCGTTCAATGCGTTGGCGTAGGACTTGGTCTGGAACTGCGCATCGGTGCCTGCCAGCCAGGTGCCCGGCAGCCCGGCCGGGATGGTGTAGTTCAGGCCAACGCTCGCGTTCCAGCGTGGCGAGAACACCAGTTGCTTGCCGTTGGCATCCACCCCGGCACCGCTGGCGTTCTGGAAGTCGTCGTACTTGCTTTGCAGGTAGCCGACGTTGGCGGTCAGTTGCAGGTCGCGGCTCAGGGCGGTGAGGGTTTCCAGCTCCACGCCGTAGGTGTGGGCACGGCCGACGTTGGTGCGCAGGCTCACCCCCAGCGCCGGGTCATAGGCGTTGGTTTGCAGGTCTTTGTAGTCGTTGTAGAACAGCGCGACGTTGGCCCGCAGGCGCTGGTCGAAGAAGTCGCCCTTGACCCCGGTTTCCCAGGTGGTCACGTCTTCCGGGGAGAACGCCTGTTCGGCGGCGGCCTGGGTGGGGGCGCGGTTGTCGTAGCCACCGGCCTTGAAACCCTTGGCGACGTAGGCGTACTGGTTCAGGTGCGGGGTCCAGGCGTATTCGAAGCCGATCTTCGGGCTGGTGGACTGCCAGGATTTGCTCGACTCGGCGGTGAAGTTGGTGCCGGTGATTTGCCGGTCGGTGTTGATCGCGTAGTTGGTGAAGTCGAAATTCTTGTGCTCGCGAGTAAAGCGCAGGCCGGCGATCAGCGACAGTTGTTGCGTCAGCTTGTAGGTGCCCTGGCCATACAGCGCATAGCTTTCGGTGTTGGTGGTGCTGTATTGGCCCTGGCCGATCACCCGATTGCGGGCGATGGAATAGGTAAGGTTGTCGCGGTCGGCGTCGAACTTCTCGCGGTACAGGTACACCCCGGTGCTGAAGCTGAAATCGTCGTAGTCGCCGTTGAGCTGGAACTCCTGGGTCGCATAGTTCTGCTTGTACAGGATCAGGTTGTTCTGGATCAGCGCGGCTTGCCCTGAGTTGTCGTAGTCCACCGGTTGGTGGAACGCCGAGTAGGCCGTCACTGATTTGAAGTTCAGGTTGTCATTGATCGCGTAAATCGCCCGCAGCACCGAGCTGCCCTGGTCCAGGCGGTTTTTTGGGTCGAGGCTGCTGTAGCTCTTGAACTTGTCGAAATGCCCGTTGGCGTCGAAGGGCGTATAGCTGGTGGTGTCGCCCCGGTCGAAGGTACCGGCCAGGGTCAATTGCACATCCCAGGGCGAATCCACCGGCTTGTAGCGCAGCTTGCCGCGATAGGACTGGATGTCGACGTTGTTCACGTCCTTGCCCCGGGTGGGATCGGACACGGTGCCGTCGCGGCTCAGGCGAATAGCGGAGAAACTGCCGAACAGCGCGTTGTCCACCAGCGGGCCGCTGATCAGCAGGCGTGCGTTCTGCGCATCGTAGTTGCCGGCGCCCAGCTCTACAAAACCACGGGTTTCCTGGGTCGGATCGCGGGTGATCACGCGGATCGCGCCGGCGCTGCTGTTGCGTCCGTACAGGGTGCCCTGGGGCCCGCGCAGCACTTCGACACGCTCCACATCGTTGAAGTCGAGCATCGACGAAATCGCACGCGGGATGTACAGGTCATCGGCATACACGGCGACGGCGGCTTCCTGGATCGGGTCGGTTTCACCGATACCGCGAATGCCGTAGGTCTGCGCGCTGTAGGAGATCGACTGGCGGCTGAGTGTCAGGTTCGGCACCTGGCCCGAGAGGTCGCGCACGCTGTTGATCTGCTTGTCTTCCAGGGCCTTTTCATCAAACGCGGAAATCGCCAGCGGGGTTTTTTGCAGGTCTTCGCTGCGGTGCTCGGCAGTGACGTTGACCACCGGCAGGGCGGTGTCGTCGGCGTGAACGGCGAGGCCGAACAGGGCGAGGGAGATGGCCAGTGCCAGGCGATTGGGTACGGCGGTAGGACTCATGATGGACCCCTGAGGTGGTTGACGGTTTAGGCAAAATTGGGCCTCCACCTGGTCAGGGGTCGGTACTGGATGTAACAGTATTTGTATAAATGCCGGGCGTAAAAGTCCGATTAGTTATAAGTTAATTATAAAAAATAGGTATGTATTGGTTTGAATGTGATGCGTAAGGCTGATGATATTTTTCAGCCGACAAAAAACAAATGTGGGAGCGGGCTTGCTCGCGAATGCGGTCGCTCAGTCAACATTGACAGTGACTGAAACACCGCATTCGCGAGCAAGCCCGCTCCCACATTTTGATTTCTGTTCGGCTTAGTAACCGCGTTGGGTATCAGCGAGGTTTTCCAGCGGCCGATCACTCAGATACCTTTCCAGATTGCCCAGGAAACTGTCCGCAATGTCATGCCGGCTATTGGTCGAAATCGCCGACGTATGCGGCGACACCCTGACCCTCGGATGCCCATACAACGCATGCCCGTCCGGCAATGGCTCGGGCTCGGTCACATCCAGCGAAGCCAGCCCGATATGGCCGCTGTCCAGCGCCTCCAGCAGCGCCTCATGATCCACCAATCCTCCCCGGGCAATATTGATCAGATGCAACCCTGGCTTGGCATTCGCCAGCGCCTCCCGATCGACGATATGCCGTGTGGCCTCGGTCAGCGGCGCTGCCAGCACCAGGTGATCGGAACGAGCAAACAGGTCATGGATATCCCGCGCCGCTTCCACACCCTCCACGTCAAACGGCGTGTCAGTTTGGCGTAATGCCACCACCTTGATCCCCAACCCATGAGCCTTCTGCGCCAGGCTGCGGCCAATCGCGCCAAACCCGAGAATCCCCAGGGTGGTGCCCTTGAGCGGGCGCAACGGGGTGAACTGCCATTGGGCATCCTTTACCCAGATATCCGGCAAATGCTTGGCCGCCGCGAAGATTGCCGCGAGGGCGAACTCGGCGAGGTTTTCGGCGGCGCTGCCCCGTGAGGTGCTCACCGGCGGCCCGTTGAACAGCCACCTGGGATAGAAGTCGATGCCCGACGACACCACCTGGATCCACTGCACGCCGTACGGCCAACCCGGGGGCGGTGTGTCCGGCGCGGTGTAGCCGCGCACATTGATCGGCCGGGCCAGCAGGATATTGGCCTGGGCCGGCAAGTCGCTGGGCACACCGGCCGGCACGCTGATCACCTCGGCACCGGGGTGCGTGAGGGCCAGGCGCTGGCGGATGACTTGATTGAAATCTTCGTCCAGCTGGCTGGCGATAATCACCTGGCTCATGGGCGTTCCTTGTGTCGTTGAGCGAAGACGGCCTTGCCGACGCCTTGCAGCACCGCGTCGTTCTGCGGGGTATGCACGCGGCTGCACAGCACGTCGCGGTAATGCCGCTGCAGTGGGCTGTGTCGGGACAGGCCTGGATTGCCGGACGCCTCGATGGCCAACTCGACGGCACGGATCGCGTTGCCGGTCACCAGGTATTTGATCTGTGCGGCGTGGGCTGCCGGGGTGTGCCCGTCGGCGGCGGCGTCCAGCAGGCTGCGGTTGGCAAACAGCAGGGTGTCGATATGCCCGACGGTCTCCTGAAAGCGCGGCAAGGTCGACAGCGCGGCGCCGAGGTTGGACGGCTTGCGTTGTTCCAGCCAGTCCACCAGCCAGTCGCGCGCGGCCTGGGCCACGGCGTCGTACACCGATGAGAGCAGTACCGACATCCACAGGAACCCGTCACCGTCCAGTTCCGCCTGCGGTGCGCTCCAGGGGCTGACGCTGACCGCGTGGTCCAGCGGCACCAGCACGTTGTCGAACACCACTTCATGGCTGCAGGTGGCGCGCATGCCGAGGTGGTCCCAGGTGTCGATGATGCTGATGCCGGGGCTGTCCCTGGGCACCAGCCAGGCGCCTACCAACGGGTCTTCATCGCTGCTGCGGGCCCACACGCTGAACCAGCTCAGGCCATGGCTGCCGGTGGAGTAGATCTTGCGCCCGCTGATGCGCCAGCCGGCGGCGGTACGCCGGGCGATGGTCGCGGGCAGGCCGCCACGGGCCGGGGTGCCGAGATCGGGTTCGACGCGCAGGGCATTGATCAGCGCCCCATTGCGCACAGCGTCTTCGGCGACCTGGGTGCGCAGGGCGGGCGGCCAGGTTTTGCTGTCTTGCAGGCGCGTGTGTTGCAGGTACTGCATCACCAGGATCAACGCGGTGGACGGCTCGCCCTTGGCGATCGCGCTTATGGCCTTGCGCGCCTGGCTCAGGTTGGCACCGCCACCGCCGAGGGCCTTGGGCACGGTCAGGGCGATAAGGCCGTGTTCGTGCAGCAGCTTGAAGTTGTCGTGGGGGAAGGTGCCGCTTTCATCAACGATGTGTGCAGTGGCGGCGAGCTGGGCGCTGAGGCGTTCCAGCAAGGCTTCGAAATTGGCCACTTCCACGGAGCGCAGTGACGGTTGAGAAGAAAGGCTCATGATGGGTGTACTCGTTCAAAATGTGGGAGCGGGCTTGCTCGCGAAAGCGGTGTGTCAGGTTGCACATCCGTTGGCTGATCCACCGCTTTCGCGAGCAAGCCCGCTCCCACATGGGTTATTCGGCGTTTTCGAAGGCGGGTTATATCGGCAGCAACTTGAACTGCCGATCCCACAACGGGCTGACATCCAGCCGCTCGTTCAATACCCCGGCATTGAAGAACAGGTCCGCCACTTCCTGCTGCGAAGCGATGGCCTGGTCGTTCACCTCGATCACGCTGTAGGGCTGGCTGCGGTTGTTGTACACGTCGAGGAACACTGCCTTGTCCACACCGAGCAACTTCGCCGATTTTTCAGCCCACGGCTCAGGGTTGTTGTTCATCCATTCCAGCGTGCGCGCCTGGCGCTGCAAGTAATCCTGGATCGCCTGTTTGCGCAGCGGGTCTTCCAGGGCAGCGGGGCGGGCGCCGATCAGGTAGTTGCCGGAGAGGTAGCCGAGGGCGGTTTTCAATACCCGGGCGCCGCTGCGGAATTTCGCCAGCTGGATAAACACCCCGTAGATCACCCAGGCGTCCAGCTGGCCACTCTGGAACGCGCTGAAACCGTCCTGTGGCGTGAGTGCCACGGGGGTGATGTCGTTGAAGGTCAGCCCTTGCTCCTTCAAGGCCTTGATCAAGAAGTAGTGCGAGGTGGTGGAGCGCACATAGCCCACACGCTTGCCTTTCAACTGGGCGATGGATTCAATTTTCGACTCCTTGGGAATCAGGATCACCTGGTTATTCACGTCACCTTGCAGCACCGCAATCAGCTTCGGCTCGCGGTGGCTCTGGATCGAGAAGATCGGCGGGATCTCGCTCATGCCGCCAATGTCCAGGCTGCCGGAGGCCAGCGCTTCGACGATCAGGTTGCCGCCGGCGAACTCGGCGTAGTCGACTTTATAGGGCGTGTTGGAAGTGCCGGCGTCGTCGGTGAAGTACGAGTCCTGGCCACGGTAGGTGGCGACGGCCAGGGTCAGGTCCGAGAGCTTCGCAGGTGCAGCGAAAGCCCGGGGCACCAGCGAGGCGAGGCCCAGCGCGCCAAGGGCAATCGAACTGGCACCCAGGAAGCCGCGACGATTGAACTGTCCGTGTTTGATCGTGTTCGTCATGGTCGTGCCCTGGTCAGATGGCGATCTGCGTTGGTTGAGTTTCGAACGGGGTGCTGTAGCGGTTCGCCGGCACGTCCAGGCCAAGGTTTTCCCGCAGGGTGGCGCCGCTGTATTCGCTGCGCAACAGCCCGCGTTGTTGCAGCACCGGCACTACCAGCTCGGTGAAGTACTGCAAGCCGTCCGGCAGCAGTGAATTGATGATGAAGCCGTCGGCCGCGCCGGCTTCGAACCAGGTCTGGATCGCGTCGGCGACCTGCTCCGGGGTACCGACAAAATCGCGCTTGGGCCGGGAGAACCGCAGGGCCACTTCCCGCAGGGTCAGGCGTTCATCGCGGGCCAGTTGCTTGATGCGGTCGGAGCCGCCTTTCTGGCTGTTGGAGCCCAGGTCGCCGAGTTCCGGGAAGGGTTCGTCCAGCGGGTACTTGCTGAAATCGTGGTCGTTGAACGGGCGGCCCAGGGCGACGATTGCGTCCTCGACGGTCACCAGCTCCACAGCTTGCTGATAGCGGCTTTCCACCTCGGCTTCGTCGCGGCCAACAATCGGCCGGATGCCCGGCAGGATCGACAACTGATCAGCATCACGGCCAAAACTGCGGGCGCGTCTCTTCAAGTCCTGGGCGTAGGCCTTGGCTTCGTCGAAGGTCTCGGCGTGGACAAAAATCGCGTCGCTGTTTTCGGCGGCAAAATTGCGCCCGTCCTCGGAAGTGCCCGCCTGGAAAATCACCGGCTGGCCCTGGCGCGAGCGGGCGATATTCAGCGGGCCCTTGACCGCAAAAAACTCGCCTTTGTGTTCCAGTGCATGCAGCTTGCCAGGGGTGAAAAATTCGCCGCTTTGCTTGTTGTACGCAAAGGCATCGTCTTCCCAGGAATCCCACAGGCCCTTGACCACATTTACGTGCTCCCTGGCGATGCGGTAGCGCACGGCGTGGGGCGGGTGCTCGGCCTTGCCGAAGTTGTCGGCGGTGCCGCTGAGCCACGAAGTCACCACGTTCCAGCCGGCGCGGCCGCCGCTGATGTGGTCCAGGGAGGCGAACTGGCGCGCCACCTGGAACGGTTCGGTGTAGCTCACGGTGACGGTCGCCACCAGGCCGATGTTCGAGGTCAGGGCCGCCAGGGCCGAAAGAATGGTCAGTGGCTCAAAACGGTTGAGGTAGTGCGGGCTGGATTTTTCATGGATATGCAGGCTGTCGGCGATGAACACGAAGTCGAACTTCGCGCTTTCGGCCAGTTGCGTCTGATGCTTGTAGAACCCGAAGTTGACGCTGGCATTGGGTTGCGCCTGCGGGTGGCGCCATTCGCCCCAGCCGTGACCGACGCCGTGCACCATGGCACCGAGTTTCAGTTGGCGTTTGCTCATGTTCTCTCTCCTTTTAGCGGGAAGCCTGGGTAAGCGGGGCACGTTTGGCGTTGAAGCTTTTGTCGAAGCCTTGGGAGACGTCGATGTGTTTGGTCAGCAGGCCTTCGTCCTGATAGATGTCGGCGGTGGTTTGCAGGCCGCTGATCACCGAGTCGTCAATCGCCACCGGTTGCATATGGGTGGCGTTGGCCACGGCTACGTGCACCTCCAGCGGCAAGCCGGTGATTTTGGCCATGGCGGCGGCGAACGCCTGCGGGTGATCGTTGCTCCAGCGGTAGGCGCGGTCGACCCGGGCCACGAAGTCGTCCAGCTGCACGCGCTTGTCGGCAATCGCCTTGCTGGTGGCGGCGAGGTACAGGTGATTGCTCAGCAGGTTGTTGCCGCTGGCAAGGACCCTTGCCTGGCTCTGGCTGGTGACCACGGTGGTGTAGGGGTCCCAGGTCGACCAGGCATCGGCGGTGCCGTTATCCAGCACCAGCCGTGACTCGCTGGGCAGCAGGAAGATGAACTGCACGTCGTGGGTGGAAAGGCCGGCGCTGCGCAGCGCCTTGATCGCCAGGAAGTGCCCGATGGAGCCGCGGGTGGTGACGATGCGCTTGCCCTTGAGGTCGGCAAGATCGTGGATCGGGGAATCTTTCGGAACAATCAGCGCGGTGGTGTTGCGGCCTTCGGCGTGGATGATGCTCACCACCTTCAGCGGTGCTCCGGCACCGAGGGCGAACACGTAGGGCGCGTCCCCCAGCGCGCCGATGTCCACGGCTCCGGCGTTGAGGGCTTCGCCCAGCGGTGCGGCGGCGGGGAACTCGGACCACTGGATTTCGTAGGGCACATCCCGGGTTTCGCCGGCGACTTCCAGCAGCGCCTTGATGGTGGATTTCTGGTTGGCCACTCGCAGGGGCTGCAGGTCGGCGGCCTGGCAAGTCGCACCCAGGGTGAGGGCGGCCAGTAAAAGGGCAAGGGTAAAGCGCATCAGGCGGGCTCCAGGCTAGGTCTTGCGTTCAGTCGCCTCCGCCTGGAGAAGGGGTCGGCTGGTAGTGGGAAGAGGAGCGAGCGGGCTCGCTCCTGGGGGTGTTCAGATCACATAAAACCCGTGGGTGCCGTCGCGGGCCAGCTGGTCCACCAGGCCGAACTCCCAGTCGAGGTAGGCCTGCATGGCTTCCTTCGGATTGTCGGTGCCTTCGTACGGACGGCGGTAGCGGTCGATGCGCGGTGAAGCGAGGCGGGTCTCGCCTTCCTCCAGCGGCAGTTGCGCGGCGATCCAGCTGGCAGTGCCGTCCTGCAGCAGGAACACGGGCTTGCCGGTCAGCGCTTCGACTTGCGCTACCGCGAGGCGCGCCAGCTGGCTGCTGCCACAGGTCAACACGTAGCGTTCGGCAGCAGGCACCTTGCGCAAGGCTTCGGGCAACTGCCCGCGCAACGCCCACCAGGCACCGGGAATGTGGCGCTTGACGTAGTTGGCGCTGGCGGTGAAATCCAGTACTGCGGTGTCGCCATGAGCCTGCCATTCGGCGAGGGTGTGCGGGCTGATGAGTTCGGCCTGTTGCGGCGCCGGGACGGGGGCAACCCAGGCCCCCGGTGCGCTGAAGTGTGCAGGTTGCAGGTCATCCAGCACATGCACTTCCCAACCCAGTTGTGCGAGCCAGGACGCAGACATATTGGCCCGCACGCCGTCGTCATCCACCAGTACCAGCCGGGCGCCGCGTACGCTGGCGACGTGATCGGTTTCCTGCACCAGTTGGCCGCCCGGTGTGGAGCGCGAGCCGGGCAGGTGGCCGGCTTCGAATTCTTCCGGGGTGCGTACGTCGAACAGGTAAGTGGTGCGCGCCGCTTCCTGCTGCCAGCGTTGCAGGTCGGCGAGGGTGGCACGGCCTACGCGGGCCTTGTCGGCGACTTGGCGGGCGTCCCTGGCGGCGATCTGGCGGTGTTCTTCCGAGGTCGGCGCGAAGCGTCGAGCCTGGCCGTGTTGCAGCTTCTGCCCGGCCAGGGTCCAGCCGATGGTGCCGTTGCGCAGGGCAGACACCGGGTTGGCGATGCCGGCATTGATCAGCGACTGGGTGCCGATGATGCTGCGGGTACGCCCGGCGCAGTTGACGATAATGCGGGTGGCCGGGTCCGGTGCCAGCTCACGGGCGCGCAGCACCAGTTCGGCGCCGGGCACGCTGATGCCGGTGGGAATGCTCATGGTCTGGTATTCATCGAAGCGGCGGGCGTCGAGCACCACCACGTCGGCGTTGCTGTCGAGCAACGCCTGCACTTCTTCAGCCGCCAGCGACGGTGTGTGGCGCTGGCTTTCCACCAGCTCGCCAAAGGATTTGCTTGGCACGTTGACGTCGATAAACAGCTCGCCACCGGCGCTGCGCCAACCGTCCAGGCCGCCTTCCAGCAGGCTGACCTCGGTATAGCCGAGCGCCTGCAAGCGCTGGGCGGCGATCTGTGCCAGGCCTTCACCGTTGTCGTACACCGTCACCTGGGTATCCCGGCGTGGGATGCGTGAATACACTTCCAGTTCCAGTTTCGACAGCGGGATATTCGCGGCGAACAGCGGGTGGGATTCGGCGAAAGGCGCTTCCTCGCGCACATCCACAAGGGCGACTTCTTCACGGTCCAGCAGGGCCTGGCGAATCTGGGCGAAGCTGCGGTTCGATACAGTCATGGGGCAGGGCTCTCTTTGGACAGGGCGTCTTTGGACAAATCCCAGATGTTCGGGAGAAAAGCGTTGGAATAACCGGAGATAAACAGTTTCTCGCTGCCGTCCGGCTGGTACACGGCGCGGCGCACCGCACCGATGTTGGCGCCATACACATGAATGCTGATGGACACCTGGTCACTGAAGGCATTGCTGACTTGATGGATGTCACCGATCTTCGGCGACACGGCTTCCACCTGGCCGGGTTCCAGCTGGATGCGCTTGCCGTCGGCGACCAGTGCGCCCTCGGCGTTACGCTCAAAGCCCTGGGAATACTCGGAACCGCGCAGCATGCCGATCAGCCCCCACACGCGATGGTCATGGATCGGCGTGGTCTGCCCCGGCCCCCACACAAAGCTGACGATGCTGAAGCGCTGGCGCGAATCGGCGTGCAGCAGGAATTGCTGATAACGCTCGGGGTCGGGTTGGGCAAACTCGTCCGGCAGCCAGTCATCGTGGCTGACCAGTTGCGCCAGCAGCTTGCCGCCGCGGTGCAGCAGGTCGCCTTCGCGAGGGTTGCCGTCGATCAATTCCGCCAGGGCGCCAATGAATGCTCTGAGTCTCTCCGGGTGTCGGGCCTGGGTCATGACAATTCCATCGTGGGTGGTTCGTGGTGATGGGTTTATCTAAGCATAATGTTTATAGTTAATATGCTATTTTTTAATGATTAGGTTATAGCGGAAAGTAATTTAGAACCGGTTTGAATAGCGTTAGACGTTATCGATCCGGGGGTTGGGCTATCCAGCCACCGTTTATGGAACTATGCTTTTCACACATCTTAATGACTGTTCTCTATGTGCGGCCCAAATGAAAATTGACGATATCGATGCCTTTGTCGAAGTGATTCGTTGCCAGTCCATCAGCCATGCCGCCGAGTCGCTGCAACTGACCCAGCCGGCCATTACCCGTCGCGTGCAGAACTTCGAGCAGGCGCTGGGGGTGGAGTTGTTCGACCGCAACACCAAGCCGCTCAAGCCTACTTTGATCGGAACGCGGGTGTATGAACAGTGCCGTTCGATCCTTCGGGAAATGGACGCCCTGCGGGAACTGGTGGCCACCGACGCGCCGCCCACCGGCCTGCTGCGCCTGGGGGTGCCGCAGACCATTGGCGACGTGGTGTTGCTGGACGCCCTCAAGCACCTGCGCAGTGAATTCCCCGAGCTGCGGGCCCAGGTGGCTACCGGCTGGGGCAGCCAACTGGTGGGCAAGATCGAGCGCGGCGAACTGGACGCGGCGGCGGCGCTGTTTCCGGCGGGCAAGATCTTCCCGGACAACATCGTCGGCGAGTCCATCGGCAAGATGGAACTGGTGGTGGTGTGTGCCAAGGCCCAACTGCCGAAGAAGCCCTGCAAGCTGGCGGACGTGTACCAGAATGGCTGGATCCTGAACCCGGATGGCTGCGGTTTCCGTGCCGGGTTGCAACGCACCCTGTCGGACCAGGGCCTGGCGTTGCGGGTCAACCTGGAGACCTTCGGCACCGAGCTACAGTTGGGCCTGGTGGCTGACGGCCTGGGCCTCGGCCTGGTGCCACGCCCGCTGCTGGAGCGCAGCGCCCATCGCGATCAACTGGCGGCCATGCCACTGAAGGACTTCAAGCCGGTGATGGACCTGTGGCTGATCTACCCGCATTTCCTGGGCAACCTGCAAGGGCCGGTGGACGCGTTTGGCAAGCTGGTGGCGGCGTCGTTGCACAAGGTGCGCAATGCGGCGTGATATGAAAAAAAATAATAATTAGCTTAGATTAAAATGTGCTTTTTATTATTTTTGGTCATCCCCTAGGCTTGCCTGGAAGTCCTTAAGGCCATCCAGGAAGTTTTGCCATGAGCAGCGTCACCTCGATCTCCAGTGTCTCGAACAACGTCCGCCAGCGGGTTACCCCGGAAGAGTGGGAGGTGCGCGTTAAACTTGCGGCGGCCTATCGGCTGGCGGCCTTGTACAAGTGGACCGACCACATCTACACGCACTTCTCCGCCCGGGTGCCGGGGCCTGAGGAGCATTTCCTGATCAATGCCTACGGGCTGTTGTTCGATGAGATCAGCGCTTCGAATCTGGTCAAGGTGGATATCGACGGCACGATTGTCGATGACCCTACGGGCCTGGGGATCAACTATGCGGGCTATGTGATCCACAGCGCGATCCATGGGGCTCGCCACGATTTGCAGGCCGTGCTGCATACGCATACGCGCGACGGTATTGCGGTGTCGGCGCAGAAGGACGGGTTGTTGCCGATCTCCCAGCATTCCATCGGGTTTTCCGGGCGCGTTGCGTACCACGGGTATGAAGGTGTGGCCCTTGACCTGGATGAGCGTGAGCGGTTGGTGGCGGACCTGGGGGACAAGAGTGTGATGATCCTGCGCAACCATGGATTGCTGACGGCGGGGGTGAGTGTGGAGCATGCGTTCCAGCAGCTGCAGGGGCTGGAGCGGGCGTGCAATATCCAGATTGCGGCGCAGGCGGGGGGGAATGCCGAGTTGATCTTTCCGCCGGCGGAGGTGGTGGCCAAGGTGGAGAAGCAGGCAGAAGTGTTCAAGAGCGGGGATGGGCCGGGGGTGGCGCGGCACTGGAATGCGTTGATTCGGCAATTGGAGCGTACGGATACTGATTACAAACTTTGACGTTGTGGGTTTGGTATTTTCGCTTGGTTGTGGGTGTATATCCGTTATTTGGGTGATGGCCGCCATTGGTTCCGCTCTTACAGC